>JAAEMD010000163.1 GCA_024225875.1 bacterium | reverse complement strand
TGAGTGCTGTGTGCTGGCGTACATTAACGAAGTCATTTGAAGACTTTAAGTGTCGGACATTTTACTTTGGAACAGCTATAGCTGGTACAAATTTAACTGTCTGTTTAAATGACTGAGTGCTGTGTGCTGGCGTACATTAACGAAGTCATTTGAAAACTTTAAGTGTCGGACATTTTACTTTGGAACAGCTATAAACAGTTTGCTCATATCATAATGGATTAATAAAGAGCATAAAAAATATATGAGACTGCACGTACCTGGACGGTCGTTTAATTAAAGTGTAATTTACCTGTTATGCAGAAAAATAAAACTAAACAGGCCCAGATTATTTTTGCTATAATTAATATTAATGATTTTAAATAGAGTATCAAAAACAAGGAGAGCTGTATGATAAAAAAATTGCTTGCCACAATAACTGTTTATGGACTTATTCTAATTCTTTCAGGTTGCAAAACCAGCAAGTGGGATAGTTACTTGAAAATCGCAAATGAAGCAGACTGGAGCAAAAAAGAAGAGATAGAAATATCTGTATTTGATTCTGAAATCACCCCAGAATTTACAGTCTTAAAGAAAGGACGGAATTACGTACTGGAAATAAAAAACTTTTCTTCTGACCATAAAACATTATTAAGTTCCAGGTTCTGGAATTCTATAGCTACTTACAAGTTGAGTACAGGAACAGGTGATTTAAGAAACCCTTTATTTACTACTGTTACAGTATATCCAAACCGACATATAAAAATATATATTATACCTGTTGAAATTGGCACATACGAGTTAAAAGTATCAGACAAAGCCATATGTAGAATACGTGTTGAAAACTAAAAACCATGACAGGCTTTTAAAGCCTTGATAAAAAAAGAAAGCCTGGGCCGGAAGCCCGGGCTTTTTTATTTTATAAGCGATAGAAAATTGATAAAATATAATAATGAAAAAATCATACAAAAAAAGTTATCTATCAAATGTATCTATTCTACTGCTTCCTGCTTTCCGAATTCTGACTTATGAACAGACAGGCTATTGTGCTATGGACAGAAGAACACCTGCAGCTACAGCCGACCCAATAACCCCAGCGACATTAGGCCCCATCGCATGCATCAATAAAAAGTTCTGAGGGTTATATTTCAAGCCTTCTTTATTAGCTACCCGAGCTGCCATAGGCACAGCTGAAACGCCAGCTGCCCCAATAAAAGGGTTAACCTTTTCCTTTGATATAACATTCATTATTTTTGCGAAAATCACACCTGTTGCAGTACCTATTGAAAATGCAACTAACCCCAGCACCAGAATCCCTAATGTTTCAAATCTCAAAAATTTATCTGCACCTAACTTTGACCCTACAGCCAGCCCTAACAATATAGTAACTATATTAATCATCTCATGCTGTATCGTTTTTGAAAGCCTGTCGACAACCCCACATTCCTTTACCAGGTTCCCAAACATAAGCGCACCTATTAAGGGTGTTGCCTCTGGCAGAAGAAAAACACAAATTATTAACACTAAAAGAGGAAATACAATCTTCTCTACTTTTGTTACATGCCTTAGCTGCTTCATTTCAATGACACGTTCTTCTCTGGTAGTTAGTAATCTCATAATGGGTGGTTGTATCAAAGGCACCAGAGCCATATACGAATATGCTGCTACAGCAATAGCACCCAGCAAATCCGGCGCTAAACGAGAAGTTACAAAAATAGCTGTTGGCCCATCAGCACCTCCTATAATACCTATAGAAGCCGCTTCTTTTAAGCCAAACCCAAAACCAAATATATCACTCAGAATAAGTGATCCTATCAGGGTTGTAAAAATACCAAACTGAGCTGCTGCACCTAATAAAAGAGTTTTAGGGTTTGCCAGTAAGGGGCCAAAATCCGTCATCGCTCCCACACCCATAAAAATTAAAAGTGGGAACAGTCCATTTTTCACACCAAAACCATAAATTATTCCTAAAAAACCTTTTGCTTCTGCAATATCTGCTACAGGTATATTGGCCAGAATACATCCAAATCCAATAGGAACCAGAAGTAGTGGCTCAAAACCTTTTTTAATTGCTAACCATAGTAGAAGCAGGCCCACTAATATCATTACAAACTGACCTGCATTCATATTTGTAATCCCTGTTGACATCCATACATCTTTTAATAATGGCAAAACACTCATAACTATTCTCCTAATTCAACCAGACTAAAGCTTGACCTGGCTTTACAGAATCTCCGGCATTAACTGAAATCGAAGATACTGTTCCATCTGACTGAGCTTTTATTTCAGTCTCCATTTTCATAGCTTCAATAATAACAAGGATATCTCCTGTCCTGACAAAATCTCCTATTTTAACTTTAATCTTTAAGACCTGTCCCGGCATAGGAGCATTTACAGACACAGCATCCTTTGTTGCTGCACTACCTGCACTAACTGGAGAAGCATGGGATGGGTCCAGTCCTTCCATAATATCAATATTATATTTTTTTCCATTTACTACAGCAGTATTCCCGTCCAGAGTAACTCCATATTTTGAACCATCTACCGTAACAGTATAACCATCTGCCTTATCAGTATTACTGGCTTTCTTATTAGAAACCTTCCTTACATTAGCTGATGCATTACCCTTCAAAAAGATCAGCCCCTTCTCTCCACAAGCTGCCGTAATAAAAATATTTTCTTCTGTTTCATCCAGTTGATTCTCTCTTAATTTACGTTTTGCTGATTCAATACCTTTTTCTGGATCTTCATCATTTATATCCAGCGGACATCTGTCAGTAGGTTCCAGACTCATAAGTTCTGAGGCTATTTTAACAATATCAGGGTCCGGCTTCACCGGAGTTTTACCAAAATAACCTAAAACCATCTTTCCATAACCTTCAGCCATTTTTTTCCATGGTCCAAACATAACATTATTGAAAGCCTGCTGGAAATAGAACTGAGAAACCGGAGTAACTGAAGTACCGTATCCACCCCGTTTAACTACTTCACCCATGGCATTAATTACTTCTGGAAATTTATCTAAAATATCATTATCTCTCATCATCTGAGTATTTGCTGTTAATGCACCGCCCGGCATAGGTGAAAATGGTATTAGCGGTGAAACCGCTGATGCCTCAGGAGGAAAAAAATAATCCTTCATACATTCTTTAAAAACCTCTTCTGCCCTTAATAACTTATTGATATCAAAACCCAAATCAAAATTTGTACCTTTTAAGGCATGCATCATTGTTAGTATATCCGGCTGAGCAGTCCCTCCGGAAACAGGGGCCATGGCCAGATCTATTGCATCTGCCCCGGCTTCTAAAGCTGCCATGTAACATTGTACAGAAACCCCGGCAGTTTCATGCGTATGAAACCTGAGATGAGTTCCTTTTGGCAATAATTCTCTTGCCATCCTTATTGTTTTATATACTTTATCTGGATTACTTGTCCCTGACGCATCTTTAAAACATACTCGATGATAAGGAATCTCTGCTTCTAAAAAACTCTTTAAAGTTTTTTCATAAAAAGCCACATCATGAGCACCATAACAGCCTGGAGGCAGGTCCATCATTGTAACAACCATCTCATGCTCCAGCCCGTTATTAATAATACATTCTGCAGAGTATTTTAAATTCTCCGGATCATTTAGAGCATCAAAATTTCTAATCCTGCTTATCCCATGCTTTTTAAAAAGCTTAGCATGCAGATCAATAATATCCCTGCTCTGCGAATCCAGACCAACAACATTAATACCTCTTGCTAATGTCTGTAATATTACATCCGGACCAACAGCTTCTCTAAAAGAGTCCATCATAGCAAAAGCATCTTCATTACAGTAAAAATATAAGCTTTGAAACCTGGCACCCCCTCCAGCTTCAAAATGATTAATTCCGGCCTCTACCGCAGCTTCTACTGCAGGAAGAAAATCCTTAGTCAGCACCCTTGCTCCAAACACAGATTGGAAACCGTCTCTAAAGGAAGTATTCATTACATCAATTCTTTTCTTTGCCATTGTCTCGACTCTCCTAACCTATTTTTTCTTTATTTATTCTGACCCTGCTTCATAATTTCGGACAGCTGCAGTTATTAACGCTATAATATCTCTATCTCTACAAACAGGAGAAGGCGCTTTTATCAGTTCTTCTTTTTCAGGAAAGTAACGTAAAACAAAATTAGACATAACTTTCATTAAAATAACCTGCAGGATTAGAAATGAAAATACAACTGTCATTCCAACCAGCATATAAGAAAACCCCATTAGTAACATACTATTTCTCCTGTTATTAAATTTTCCAGATCACCGTTATCTTTTTTAATTGTAATAGATCCATCATTATTAATATCCATAACTCTGGCTTTTATCTTTTTACCTGCTATATTAATCAAAACTGATCTGCCTGCAAAAACGGCCTTCATTTTATACGATTTTTCAATATAACTAAATCCTTTTTTTACGAATAAATCATACTCATAAAAAAAATTTTTTAAAATCTGTTTAATAAAACATTTCTTATCAATTATTTTTCCTGTAATAATATTAAGCGAAGATGCAGGCTGGTCTATAAGTTCAATTTCCTTTTTACTCATATTTAAATTAACTCCCAGACCCAGCATATATCCCTTCATAACACTACCCTGTGAAACACTTTCTGCCAGTATACCGGCAATCTTTTTTCCTTCAATCAAGACATCATTAGGCCACTTAATCTGACTTTTCAACCCAGTATCCAGCAAATAATCATCCAGTAAATCTGACAGTACTACTGCCATATACTGAGTGATATTATGAAAAGGATAAGCTGAATACAGTCCTTCTTCTGGCTTTAATACAATAGTAAGGTATACATTATCAGTATTATCCGAAATCCAGGCCCGACCTAACCTGCCCCGACCTTCAGACTGACAATCAGCAACTATAACATCAGCATTTTGCAACACATCTATATTTTTCATAGAAAAGCTGTTAGTAGAGCCAATTTTTTTAAAATATTTTATATTCAGGTTCTTTTCCACAAAAAACTATTTCGTTTGCAAATCTATTCTTTCAATACAATATAACTTTATTAAAATATTCACTTTAAATAAAAGCAGTATTTTTTATTTTTCAGTTATTATTCAGCAGTTTTAATTTTAAATAATCCTGTTTTTTACAGATGCATATTATAGCTGGTACAAATTGAACTGTCCGTTTAAATGTCTGAGTGCAGTGTACTGACGTACATTAACGAAGTCATTTGAAAACTTATGTGTCGGACATTTTATTTTGGATCAGCTATATTATATATGAATCAATAAATATTAATAATAGTATTGCAGCAGCTATAATCGATTCTTTTTTTCCATACAATTATTACTCGGAGCAATAAATAGGTAAAAGTTATTGATAAATAAAAGCAAACTTATTTTTAGGGAAATACGCTGAAACAGATTTGGGATTTTTCTGTTTTCGGATTAAGAAAGAACGCATCAAATGTGTTAGTTCAGAAAGTGTTTTAGGGCGCCTGCTACCAACAAGGTTAGATTTTACATCATTATTCAGCAAC
>JAAEMD010000162.1 GCA_024225875.1 bacterium | reverse complement strand
GATATTATATGCCTTCTGCTATTTCTGAAGATGCAAAAAAAATATATAAAGTCCTAAACCTTTTAAAATACAAAACCCCTAAAATTATTAGTCCTTAAGCTTAAACCATCTCTTTTTATGCCTGAAAAATGTAGTGCCCACAATCTTGTGTTTTTGTGCTTAAATCGGATCTAAACCGACGAAGTCGGGAGCTAAACTAAAAAAGATCATTTTCATCATTTTTGCTACAAAAAAGCCCGGGCCTGGACCCGGGCTTTTGTTATTCAGCTACTTTAACGCAGCTCTTTCACATCTAAGATTTAGAATGCTGCATAAATTCCACAAATCGCGGAGTATATCTTACTTCCTGTCTCTGGTTGATATTGTTCAACACCTGCTTTTATATTCAGGTTATTACCGTTTATATAATAAGATGCACCAGCACGTACCACTGTACAACTTCCAGCCGAATCATCTGCTGTCCATTTTTCATATGAAATCCATGGTTGAAGCTTATAACCTTCCATATAATAGCCTAGTTGAGCAAATAAACCATTACCTTCTGCTGTTTTCATATTACCCTCTAAATCCAGAGTGTTATAAGCACCTTCTGCCGTAATAGTGCCCGGTCCAACAGGATATTCGGTAAAAAAGTCCAGAGACATATACTTATAATCACCAAGATAAGCTGCCGTTGTAGAAGATAATGTAGAATCAGTAGTTCCTGATCTTACACCAGGCTGAACATCATAAGAAAAGCCCAGGGCAACAGTTTTCTTGTCACCTAAATAAGTTGTAAGGTTATAATACCCTGGCTCAGGATCAAAAAGGTTAACCTGAACTCTACCAGTTAGTCTCTGTCCTCCGTCAGAAAAAAACTTACAACCATTAAATGCGCCTATATAGTACTTAAAATGCATATCTTTATTGATACTGTCACTTCCAAAAAGAGCTATACCAGTATCTCTTACCAGAGTATCACTTAAAAACCCTGCTGAAGTACCGGATGCACTTCCTGAGTTAAAAACGTTTTTAACTTTTCCTGTCCAGGTTAAAGCTTTAAAAGCTGTAGCTGAATATGTTCCTGTCATTAAACCATTTGGCAGTACCGTAGTCTGTCGGCTTGATGGAGCTAAAAACATACCGTTATATATATGTGCGAACTTGTTTAACTTTAGAACTGCATATGCATCAACCAGTCGAACATCCTCACCTTGAAGACCACCTGCATTTAATCCTATATCCGTCTGGACTAAAAAGCTGAAAAGCTTATCATAATCATAACATAACTTAATACGTGCTCTCTTAACACCTGAGCTTAACGTTGAACTGGTTTTATTCCAGATATTTTGAGCCTGAAATAGTCCTCCAAGAGTTGCCTTCGAGTTATCCCCCAGATCCATGCTGACTCCTGCTGCCAAAGGTGCCATCATTATAAATGCTAAAATAACCACTAATATTTTCTTCATAAGTTTTATACCTTCCCTTTCTTTTTGTTTTTTTTATTCTATATAAAAGTTATACACTTGAAAAGTGCTGTAATAATCTTTTATTCCTTATCTATCTCAATAGTACACTCTTTTACCAGAGATAATATAAATGCCGCTCCTGCCAGCAAAGGCGAAAGCAACGAACCTATTGCAATTAAAGTAACAGGTATGTTCAATAGTAAGTTACCATCCTTATCTTTAATTAAAATCCTGGTTACATTTCCTTTTTTAACTATATCTTTGACAACATTTAAAGCATCATTTCCACACACTGTTATTTTATCTTTATTCATACACACCTCCTTACTTAATTATTTTATTCTATATAATTTAATTGTCCACATGCAGCTTGAATATCCTGTCCTTTTCTCATTCGAATTGTAACAGGAACACCCTGCTGCTGTATACTTGATTTTACTTCCTTAATTCTTTTTTCTGATACTGGTTTAAATCTTACAGCTTTATGAGCATTTAAATTAATAAGGTTTATTTTAGCCTTTAAATAGCGGGCCATATTAACTAAATCTGATATTGCCTGATTATCATCATTAAAACCCTCCAGCAAGGTATATTCCAAACTTATTTTCCTGTTATACAGCCTTTCTTTCTTCTGTTGATTGATAAGATGTATTACTTCTAATATCGGGTTGTTTTTTTCAACAGGCATTAAAATTGCTCTTTTTAAAGGGTCAGCATGACCTACAGACAAAGCTAAATTTACTTGCCACTCTGCTTCAAAAAACTTCTTTAATCCCAACAAAACACCTGAAGTTGAAATAGTAATTTTCCTTTTCCCTATATTGAAACTTAAAGGATCATTGATTATTTCAATAGCCTTGAATAAAGATTCGGTATTCATAAGAGGTTCTCCCATACCCATAAATACTAAATGAGAAACCGGATATCCGTCCCTGTAAGCATATAATACCTGAGCTATAATTTCCTGAACTGTAAGATCTCTTACAAATCCACTTTTACCGGTCAAACAAATACCACAGTTTAATGCACAACCAACCTGAGAAGAAACACATAGAGTATAATATTCTCTTTCTTTTAAGACTACTGTTTCAATTTTATGGCCATCTGCCAGAGTAAATCCATATTTTATGGCCAAATCATCTGAAGACGAAAGTTTCTTAGTATCAATAAAACAGTTTAAATCAAACAATTTACCCAACAGCGTCCTGCTGTTTTTAGATAAATTAGTCATTAAATTAAAATCCAGACAATATTTTTTATATATCCAGTCATATATTTGTTCCGCAACATAAGTCCTCAAACCATGCCTGCTCAAACTGTTACTTAATTCCGGAAGGCTCAAACTCAATATATTCATTCTATTACTCAAGGTTTATATCTACTCCCAGTTTCCTCGCAAATCTACCTTATCGACTATTTTTTCCGCTTTTATTAAAAAATCAGCAATTTCAGACCTGTCTGCAGGGACATGTATGCTATCCTTATCTACACTATAATAATTATGCAAAAAATAATGTTTACTGTTCTTTACAAGCTCTAACAATGAGTCATCATTATATTTATTAAAATAACCATCCCAGACAGTTGTTCTAAACTCATATGGCACTAAAGATCCTTTGACAATATCTATAGATTCCTTAATTATACCTGTATCTATTTCTACACCGGCAAGTTCAGAATAACTATCTAATGGTCCCTTAATATCCATAGCTGCATAATCTAATAAATCTAAAGAAAAAGCTTTTTGTAAAATATCCGGTCTATAGCCATTGGTATCCAGTTTAATTTTAAGACCAAG
>JAAEMD010000161.1 GCA_024225875.1 bacterium | reverse complement strand
CCAAATCATTCCATACAAGTTCCTGGCTTTCTATCGGGTTTGCTAAACCCGAAATTACACTCAAAAGTTTACACGTCCTTTTTTTAATTGATCTGACTTTAAATACATTAAACCGAGGTTAGTATATACGCCAGCATTATCCGGCCTGATATCCAGTGCTTTCATATACTGTATCTCAGCTTTCCTGTACTCCTTAAAATGGACAAAAACAAGGCCTGTGCAGACTAGAGAATTAAAGTGATCAGGATCTGATTTCAGTGCGTTCCTGTAGCTGATAAGAGCTTCTTTAAAACGGTTCTGTTTATAATATACATTTCCTAAGTTGAAGTGAGCTTTAACATTACCGGGATGATCCTTAATACAGTTTTTTAGAATTTCCAGGGATTTATTAAACTGGCCCATTTTATAATAGATTATACCAAGGCCAAGTTCAGCTTCTACTGGCCTGGGATTGATATGGTAAGCTTTTTTGTAGTACTTTAAAGACAGGGTATTGTTACCCAGTTTTTGATAGATATGACCGAGATTAATACAGGCAGCGGAATTATTTTGATCCAGCTTAATGGATTTATTTAATTCGGCAATTGCCAGCCCTGTCTTGCCCTGGCTCTCGTAGATCAGGCTCAGGTTATTATGTGCAAAAGCGGCACTTTCTGGTCTGGAAAATATGATTTTCTTGTAAAGAGACAGCGGACTCTGCCAGACAGGCATTTGCCTTAAGCTGAGGTATGTTAAAGTTCCGGTAATGATTGTAAATAAGATCAACTTTAAAATAAAAAGTCTATTTATCCATTTTTGATGCAGGTTCGCTTTTGCAGAGCAAAAATTAATGATTTTAATAAGTGCGAAGGTAAATAAAATATAAAAAGTAACTGTTGCAAGATATGAAAAACGGTCAGCAGAGCAGTGGCGCCCTATCTGAACAATCCCTATAACAGGAGAAATGATTATCAGGTAAGAGCTCCATATCAGAAACAAATCTTTTTTACCTTTTAAAAACAGCAAAGCTGCGACAGTACTGATAATTAATGTCAGGATAAAGCCTGTTAAGAATGAAGGGGTAGTCAGGTTAATATCTAAAGGAAAGGGATATAAAGGTAAAAGATTTTTCGGCCATATGGTTTTTGATATATAGAACCAGATATTTTTGAATATACATAAAACCTTTAATGCGATTCCCGTACTGGCAACTGATGATATCCCGTTTATTTTGTGGTGGCTGTAAGTAGTAATGATTGTTGAAAATAATGATACTGAAAAAAAAGGCAGCAAATAAAGTGTTGATAACTTTCTTTTTTTAAGAAAGAACATATCTATTAATAATAAAATAACAGGAAAAGTAATGCTTATCGGCTTTGATATGACAGACAGCAGGAAAAAAAAGAAAATATAAGATAATATCTTCCCGGTTATTTGTTTATGATATAAATATATAATAAGTGCAGTTAGAAAAAAAAAGCCACTTAACAGGTCTTTTCTTTCGGATATCCATACCACAGACTCTACCCGTAATGGATGAAGTGCCCACATAAGGGCACAAAAAAAAGAAGCTGTTTTTGAGTCTGTGGCAGGTAATCTTTTCTTTAGAAAGAAACTGGCAGTAAAAAAAACCAGAATAGAATTTAAGCTGTGAATAATAATATTTGTTAAATGAAAACCTTTTGGATTCAGCCCAAAAATAAAATAGTCAGAAGCAAAGGAGAGCCATGTAACAGGTATCCAGAACCCGAAATGCAGTCCGGTTAACATTGTAATTATGTTTCTTAATGAAAAAGAACGGATAAAAGGGTTTTCTGTTACATACTTTGTATCATCCCAGTTAACAAAATCATAACCTAGACATTTCCAGTAAACGGCAAGAGTAATGGCAAAAGATGCAATAGCTAAAACAGCTGTAGAGTATTTTTTGCAAACAATGACCAGGTTTCTCATAAATTAAATATTACAGCATGGATAATGCCGATGTCACATTTATCTTGATTATTGAATATCTAAACCAGAATGAAATTAACCTGTAGCTGGTACAAATTGAACTTTATCAGTCATACATTCCGGGCATCTCATATTTTAGATGGTAATAATGCCAACTATTAATGTCAACTTAATACCAATATGTATATAACATGACGTTTATGTGCCGGGTATTTATCAACACTATTGTGGGCCAGTTTGTATCTATTTTGGATGCAAATGGTAAAAACATCGATCATTTTTTAGAATATTATCACTTACATCAGCTACACTGTGGACTACGATTTGATCCATTGCTAAAAGTGTATTTACAGGCATTTTCTCTTTCTTTGCATTAGTATCGTTTTCTAAGTTATGAATGTAAAAATGAAATCCGCTTCTCCTGAAGGCAGTTAAAGAATAAGGATCTACAGTTTCCAGGTCAAAAAGTGGAATCTCTATTTCTGTTTCATAATACGGGATCTCAATAGAAATTTCTTCTGAATCGAAATAATTACCAGTAAAATCTATATAGTCTGTACCTTGAGACTTGTCTGGTGACTGGTTAAATAGATAGTTGAGTTTGTTCTTTTCTAATATATTTTCCAAGTCAAAAGATGTCATAAAATCAAAATGCCATCGAACCCTTTTATCATGATCATTTCTTGAATAAGTTTTCCCGTTGGTAAGATAAAGTACTAACTCAAAATTTTCCATGTTTTTTTTGGTTAATCCTGCATGCTGCATCACAGATCTTATCATTTTCATGGAAGTATTAAGCACGTTATCTTTTATATCGATATTTTCTTGAGGTATATTGTCATAGTACTCAAGCAACTTTACGCAATTGATATAATATTCCCAGACTGAGTTTTTTTCATCAGATTTTATTATGCCTTTATTATTATTAATGAAATTATCTAAATACTTAGTATAAGAATTAAAAAAACTATTTGAGCAGGGAGTATTGTTAATTTCTGATTCAATTTTTCTGAAGGTACCTTGATTTATGATTATTTTTTTGTAGTGTAAATTTTCTACAGTGTTTCTTAACTCATTAACTGTTTCTGTTTTATTAATGCTGCTCAGGTAGTTGATGCAATGATTTTTCAGGTCTTCTTTTGCTTTTTTCAGTGCATTTTCTTCAATAGGAATCAGGTTGTAAGTTTTGAAGCATCTACTAAGCTCTTCCAATATAATATTACTGAAGTCTTCTGATAAACTATTATCTCTAATAAAGTCATCAACAACTGAACAAAAATCTTCATCATGTTCTGCTTGATCTCTATCATAGAGTACGTTTTGAATAATGCTGATATCATATTCTAACTCATGCATCTTTGCAAAAAAAAGTTTTTGAAACCGTTGATTGAGAGTGTTACTGTTTTTTGCGAAATTTATATTAAAATCACTAATACAGGCTGCTAGTTCTTTATATTCTTTATATTCTTCATTTAAAGCAGCCTCTAATTTTACAAGTTTATTATAAGTAGTTTCTTTTTTGCCATTATTATTGAATGAAGGACAACTGATAACTTTATTCATGTTTAATTTTCGTATAAAAATGATGTTAATTTCAACAAGTGTGAAATAACTTCAAACTGGTCCACAATATAGCTGTTCCAAAATAAAATGTCCGCCACTGAAGTTTTCAAATGACTTCGTTTATGTACGTCAGTACACTGCACTCAGCCATTTAAACGGACATTTCATTTCGGATCGGCTATAGTGTTGATGAGCAATGAGGCTGAAACAGGGAAAAAATAAGAATTATCT
>JAAEMD010000160.1 GCA_024225875.1 bacterium | reverse complement strand
TCCAAAGTAAAATGTCCGACACTGACGTTTTCAAATGACTTCGTTAATGTACGGCCAGTGCACAGCACTCAGACATTTAAACGGACAGTTCAATTTGTACCAGCTATAAAATATCTGAGCAGGGATAAGATCTATGCATAGAGCCAAAAAAATAGTTAAAAAATATCCGGAACTGAACAGTCAGTTTGTGCAGGATTATTTTTCGTCCTTTAGCAGGCGTTACTTTAATTATTTTAGTGAGGAGGACCAGTTAATTCATATGAAAGAACTGGCAGGTCTTTCAAAAAATAATCCTGTAAAAATACTCTTTGATATTAATACTCATAATCATCTATGCTGTACTGTTATATCTTTTGATTATAAGGGTGCTTTTGCAGTTATTGCAGGCATTCTGGCAGCAATGGGAATAGAAGTCTCTACTGGTGAAGTGTTTACTTCTAAAAAGAAAAAGGTGGGAAAAGACCCCAGGAAAAAGAATAAAGATATTAGAGGGGTATTTGTTTCTGGTAAAAAGCATTTAAATAAACGGTATATAGTTGACTATTTCTCAGGAGAAATGCGTGATGTTATATCTATGGAAAAAAGTTTAAAAGAGCTTAGAACTAAACTTGAAATCGCCTTTATTCTTCTTGAAGAAGGAAACGAGTCCAGCGAAGTAAAGGTAAGAAGCTTTGTTAATGAACTTGTTGCAAAAAGACTTAGAAAAATGAAAAAAATATTATACCCGGCACTATATCCAGTGCAGCTGCAGATAGATAATAGACTGAAAGCATATACCCGTTTAAAGATTATTTCTCAGGATACACCGTTTTTTCTTTATTCACTGGCAAGTTCATTATTATATTATGGGGTTTCTATTGAACATGTCCATATAAATACCTTTAAAAATCGTATTGAAGATGAGATTTTTTTGCTGGATAAAAACGGAGGAAAGATAAAATCTCAAAATGAACTGAACCAGTTGAAATTATCGGTTATGCTTGTTAAACAGATGACTTATTTTCTTGACAGGGCTCCTAATGCATATGATGCGATATCACGGTTTGGTGAGCTGGTTCATAATGTATTGACCCTGCCAGGAAGAGGGCAGTGGATAAAAATCCTGTCTAATCCCAGAGCTTTGCAGGATATGGCAAGACTGCTGGGTGCAAGTGATTTTTTGTGGGAGGATTTTATACGCCTGCACTATGAATCACTACTTCCTGTCATCAAGTCAGAATTAAGGATGAAGCATGTGTATAGTAAAGATATAAACTATGCAAAAAAACTAAGCCGTTTTATGGGTAAGATAGACGCTAAAAAGATGAAAGTGGAAAAGCTTAATGAATTTAAAGACTATGAGATCTTTTTAATTGACTTAAACCATATATTAGGGAATATGGATTTTAGAACTTTTGCAGAGCAGTTGAGTATACTGGCTGAGGTGGTTTTAAGTTATGTAATTAAAGAAGTCTATGAAGAATTAACTTTGAAATATGGAGTGCCGGACAGTGTATCAGGTATAGAGTCTCTATTTTCGGTGTTTGGATTAGGTAAGTTTGGCGGGAAAGCTTTAGGCTATGGCTCTGATCTGGAACTGTTGTTTGTATATAGTGATAATGGATTTACTTCCGGTTCTGAAAGTATTAGTAACTCAGAGTTTTTTGATCGTTTAGTAAAAGGGGTTGTAAACTATATTGATACAAAAGAAGGTAAGATATTTCAGCTGGATTTACGTTTGCGTCCTTATGGAAAGGACGGTCCTCTGGCAGTAAGCCTGGAAAATTTCTGTCATTATTATGGTCCTGAAGGAGACTCCATGTTCTTTGAAAAACTATCGCTGGTTAGATTGAGGGCAATATATGGTGATAAAAAGTTTGGTGAAAGAATTGAGCGTTTAAGGTATGAGTTTATCTATTCAAGCTTAAGATTTGATCTTAATGAAATATGGGATATCAGAAAAAAGCAGTTTGATAAATATATTAAAGGCAGAAGATATAATGCAAAATTATCTCCAGGGGCATTAGTTGATATTGAATATGCTGTACAAATTTTACAGGTTATTAACGGATCAGAATATATTCAGTTAAGAACCTCCAGAATTCATGAGGCTTTAATAGGTCTGGTTGATGTCAGAGTTATAAATGAAGAGGATGGCTTTAACCTGAATAAAGCTTATGATTTTTTTAGAAAATGTATTAATGGCTTAAGGATGCTCAGAGGTCATTCCAGAGATCTTTATATGCCGCTTCCGGATTCTTATGAATATGAGCATTTAGCACGCAGGATTGGGTATGTATATAAGGGTGATATGGGAGTTGCCAAGCAACTGCATCTGGACTTTGAAATGTATAGCGCTACGGTCAGGGTTTTTATTGAAAAACAGTTTAAAAGATACAATTTATTACTGGAAAGAGTTGGAAATGTTGCAGATCTGCTTTTAACTGAAGAATTATCTGAAAATATTCAGTTTAATATTCTGGCGAAGGCCGGGTTTAGAAATTTGAAACGAGCTTATAGAAATTTGAAGGCTATTTCACAAATAACTACTGATAAGCTGCATTTTGCCAGATTAGCTGTGCTGGCGTGTGATTTTATTTCTAAAAAATCTGACCCTGACAGAGCTTTAAATAACTGGGAGAGATTTATATCTGTTATAAATAAGGTAGATGAGCATATAAGTCTCCTTTTAGCACAGCCGAAGCGGCTTGATATACTGCTGGACATTTTTTCTGTCAGTCAGTTTTTAGCAGATACCTTAATCAGGTATCCAGGTATTTTTGAATGGGTCACCGAATATAAAATTCTGTTCAGAAAAAGCAGGAGGGGTTTGATAACAGAAGAAATGTATCATCTTAGCAGGTCATATAAAGATTATGGGTGCTGGCTTGATAATGTAAGACGGTTTAGAAGAAGAGAATTGCTGCGTATTGCCATAAGAGATATATCAATTGGTGTTTCATTAAAAGATACAATGACAGACCTGTCTATGCTGGCTGAAGGAATAATACAGGGTACCTTAGCCAGGGTATGGCAGGACATAAAAAATGAGACTGCTGATATAGATGTTCTGGAAACATATTTCTGCCTGCTGGCTTTTGGTAAACTGGGTGCAAGTGAACTGAACTACAGCTCTGATGTTGACTTGATTGCTATTTATGATGAACAGGTAATTACAGAATCTAATATGAGCTTATATGAAGTGGAGCAGATTTATTCAAAGGTAGTAGATAAAGTAAGCAGATACCTTTCCAGTTATACTATAGAAGGTCATACTTATAGAGTTGACTTAACGCTTCGTCCTTATGGAAAGTCAGGTAATTTAGTAACATCAAAAACAGCTCTTCTTATGTATTATGACAGGAACGCACTGTACTGGGAAATACAGGCTCTGTTAAAAGCAAGGCCTGTTGCAGGAGCATGGTGGTTAGGTTATGAGTTTATCAGGGTTGTTAAAGAGAAGCTGAAGGTTAGTTTTAAAAGAGGTGAAGTAGCCGCTTCAATAAAATCAATGAGAGATAAAGCCGTAAATATGGACAAAGCTAAAGTTTTACCTGGCGTTGATATCAAAAATGGTATAGGAGGTATTAGAGATATTGAATTTTTGGTGCAGGGTTTGCAACTGATAAATATGGAAAAATACCCTGATATTTTTTGTAGAGATACTTTATCAGCAATAGTTTTGATTAATAAGGCAGGTTTACTTTCAAAAGAAGTTTCGGACTCTCTAAGAGATAATTATGTTTTTTTTAGAAAAATAGAGCATTTTTTACAGATATTTGAGGATCTTCAGACACATGTTCTTCCTGCAAAAGAAAAAAGGTTATCTGTACTGGCAAAACAGGTGCTGGGAAACTCTGCCGATACTGATGATCTTATGAAAAGGCTTGACAGGGGAATGGGTTTGATTAGAAGTTTTTTTGATAGATACCTTTAATTTTAGTGCGATATTGACTATTGATGTTATAATATATATATGAGGTGATTAGTATTTTATCTGGTGGAATAAGATCAATACCTTCCGGTTTTGGGGGCGGTTCTGGTGGAGGCGGTTACAGTGGTGGTCAGGACGAAGGTGAAAATAACAAAAGATCTAAAAATTTTGTTGATGCAACTGAAGAAATTGAAAAGGAACTTTTTTCTTCTGAAAGAGCAGCAGCAGCAAGGCATGGTCTTAGAATGGATTATGCCATGGATAAGGGGCCTAATTATGATGAGATTATTGTTTCGTTACACTCTTTAAATTCTTCAGCTGCTAAAAATAGAATATCATTTGTAAAAGCTGTTAATGATCTGATCAGTTTTATTTCTGAAGAAGCAGAAGTGCAATCTGTATATATTAGATTTATTTTTGAGAGTTTCATCAAGAACCTTTATTACTTTGATGAAAAACTGAAGAGTCAATTAATAAACCTGATCACTGATCTCAGGCTGATGGAATGTGAGGATGATGAAATCAGGAGTTTAGCCGAATATATAATTAAATTTTACAATATAGACTGGTCAGAAAATGATCCTGTACTTTTCAAGGACTATGCAATTGTTACACACCCCTGTATTAAGCAGGAAGGCGATACATCTGAATATGAAAGGATATATGTGGTAGATCATAGTGTAGAAGATCTTACAGCTGCTTTTCATAAAGAGTTTTACCGTTTATTAAAAGCAGGCAGTAAAATAATATACGTAATTTTACCAAACTCAAAGTTCTGGAGCTCATATTTTTTTGCTTTAAAGGCTGCAAAATATTTTAAAGGGAAAGTACAGGTTATTGACTCCGGAACGTATGGCACTGGTCTTTTTGAAATGGTTAAAGAGGTTAATGAGCTGCTGCCCAGATTTAATAATGTGAATCATCATAATATGTGTATTAAACAATGTAGCGGTCATATCTGGTACTGGATAATTTTAAACTTTAATGATGATAATCTTTTAAAAAGAAGATGGGTTGCAAAAATGAAAGAGAAAACTTCTGTCAAGGATGAAGACGGTAAATACTCTGTTATATCTTTGTGGAGAGGAGGTGGTATTATTTATGCAGACCTGTCTTTTACCAGATCTTTTAATTATATTGAAGATACTATATGTCATATGATTGAAGATTGGGAAGAGCCTCCTTATGAGACTGTTATTGAATACTTCTCGATGGAAGAGGATGTTGTTGATTTTATTAAACAGTCTAAATTAAGTAATAATTTAAGACAGAACAACTTGAGTATTAAACATCAGGATAATGAATTTCTTATTTCACAAATGGGATCATATATTGGAGCCTGTATAGTTTTTAAGCCTGATTATTCTGAGAAAAATAGTTATGTATAGATGTTAAGGTATTAAAATTAAATATGTTATAATTAATTTTAAAGGAGAACTTATGCTGGATTTTGAATCTTCTGATAAAACATTAAGTCGTAGAAGATTAGGAGATTTCAGAGAAAAACTGTCTGATTTTAGCAAAAACCCGAGCATATCTTTTCCATTTTCTATTACTGATTTCAATTCCCATTTTTATGATTTATGTAAAGGCGTATTAAGTTATGTTGATAGTATTGAACAAGAGTTAAATGACTTGAAAGTTATTTTAGGGACTACTATTGAGCATAGTACTGAAATTGAAAATGACTTGAGTAATCAACACGATCTTATTTTAGGAATGTGGAAAAAATATAATTTTATTGTTAATAACACCAGTGAATGGATGGGGTTAATTGATACGGGATACTGTTATGATGAGGTAAATGAAGCATTTTGCAGGGTACATAATGCTACAAGAGAGGAGCTTTTAGGACAAAGTTTTGTTAGTTTCTGGGGTAATGATTTTTTTAAAGATAACATACAGCCGTCACTTGAACGTTGTATTAAAGGTGAAGAAGTCAGTGATGAGATAGTATTCAATTATAATGGTTTTGAAGAAAAGGTTTTGCGGCTGGACTACTATCCGTTTCGACCTTGTGGCGACTCTGTATCTAATGTTTTTTTTATTGGGCAGGATATTACAGATCATAAAAAAACAGAGATAAAACTGAAGGAAAAGAATCGAGTTATAAATACGATTCATGATGCTCTTATTATGCTTGATTCAGATCTTAAAATTACATTCTGGAATAAAAACTCAGAATACCTTTATGGCTGGTCCGAAAAAGAAGTTGCAGGCAAAAGCCTGGAAGATCTGTTTTTTGATCAGGATGGTAAGCAACTGATTCATAA
Source organism: bacterium (assembly GCA_024225875.1). GTDB lineage: Bacteria > Margulisbacteria > Marinamargulisbacteria > JAAEMD01 > JAAEMD01 > JAAEMD01. The sequence goes on along the minus strand of JAAEMD010000160.1, from coordinate 2,333 downwards.
TATTATTGAATTAGTAAAATCAGGTTCTGAGTGGAATGGACGAATGACATATTTTTCAAAAAATCAGGATAAGGTTATAGTTGACAGTAAATGGAATCTTTTAAAGGGTCAGAATAAAGAGATTTCTTTTATGATAAGTAATATAGATGTTACTGAAAAGCAAAAACTGGAACTGCAGTTTTTCAGATCTCAACGTACAGATAGTATTGGTGCTCTTGCAAGTGGTATTGCCCATGACTTAAATAATGTTTTAACTGTTTTTTTTATAGCTATTAAATCTTTGAAATCAAAAGTAGAAGATGAGCAGAGTAAGATTATTGTAGATTTGCTGGAGTCAAGTACTAAACGAGGAGAAGGTCTTGTCAGGCAGATAATGAACTTTGCTAAAGGAATTGAGGGCGAGCTGGCTAAACTGGATATCAAGGTGATATTAATGGAACTGGAAGCTGTATTACGGCAGACTTTTCCCAGGAATATTGACATTCACTTTAAAGCAGGTGAGGGACTATGGAAATTATATGGAAATTCAACTCAAATATATCAGGTTCTATTAAACTTATGTATTAATGCAAAAGATGCAATGCCTGAAGGTGGGACACTGTTACTGGATGCTCAGAATATAATTTTGAGTGAAGATGAACATTCTTTAAATGATGGATTATTACCTGGTAACTATATTTTATTAAGTATAAAAGATACAGGTGTAGGTATTTCCAGTGATGTTTTAGATAAAATATTTGAGCCTTTTTTTACAACTAAGATAGAAGGAGAGGGAACTGGACTGGGCCTTTCTGTTGTAAAAACTATTGTCAAGAGTCATAACGGATATCTTGATTTTTCCAGTGAAATTGGAAAGGGCACAGAGTTTAAGTTTTATTTGCCAGCAGTAAAATAATTTTCAGGTAGAAAATACTTTATTCGCCTTCAAGTTCCTTACTATCAAGTGTTACTTTAACGTAAATATCATATAAAGACGAGGCTGATTTTTTTTCTGATATTTTAATTCCTATTTGAGCATTGTAATCTTTCTTAAGAGTTATTATGCCCAGCTTTGAGCTTGCTTTGTCATGTTTTACAGCATATTCAATTTGTTTATAGAAAAGGACTTCAGGATCTTCTGATACTATTTTTGAAATAAAATTATCTAATTCAACAGCCTGCTCAATATCGCATATATTGATAGCTTCTATTGAGATTTTACTGCTGTATTGTCTTAGTGAAAGGTTCACCAGTTTATTTTTATCAGATGAAAACTTGATTGCGTTTTCCAGCAGTTCATTTGTTACAGTTGAAAGTATGGACTCCACTCTTTTTTTATTTCTATGTTTTATTGATTGGTAGTAGGCAATGAAATCTGCTACCAGACCGCATCTTTTCCACTGAGTTATAAGTTCCATTGGCACAATAAAATCTATACTTATATCGGAAAGACTGGCATTTCTGTCTTCATTGTTGATATATGATCCGTATACAGGATATTTTATATTGGCATGCATTGTTTTTACCTTAGGTTAATTCTATGTTAAGTTTTTCCCATAATTTTTTTAGTGAAACTATGCTTTTCTGCTGCCATGGAATATCCTGTTTTCCTATGAAGTTAATGGTTATATCCTTATTTCTTGCCAGTAAAATTAAACGTGCAAAAGAGGTTATTCCTGCGCTGTTTAAGAAAATCAGTTCTGATATATCTATAGTGTAAGAATCTGGCGAATCTTCCATATGTTTTTTGATATTTTTAAAAGCTTCATTGTAGCTTATTGGTGACTGTAGTCTCAGTACACCTGAAATAACAGCTTTTCTTTTATCAGTACAATCAATTTTATAGTCTTCGGTTTCAATTATCATATATCTGGATCCTCCTGAATGTGACATCAAAGTGGTATAAGATTAAATATTTATTAGTTATTAACAGTAATCAATCAATTTACCATAACAGTTATACTTTTTACTAACTTTATCTTATATGCCTGTCAATTTAGATCAGTAAACATTTGATTGATTTTTTATTAAAAACCGGGTTTAATCTGATCCATATAATTAAAATTCTATTCTTTTTGGCAAATTAAATCAAACTTTAAAAGAAAAAAGCAATATACTGTGGTGAATTTATGACCATAGTATGGAAACTTAACAATAAATTGTAATGGTAAGTCTGGCAGTTTTTGCAGGGTATGACTCTTTATGAAACATCTTACAGTATAGTATCCAGGAAGTTCAGCTCATTATATATCAGGTTTGTATTAACAGCTTTAACAACTACGGCAGCTTTGTATTTATGAAAATACGGTAAGTCATAAAGTGTCCATTCAGAGGCTGTGTCAGGACAATTGTCT
>JAAEMD010000159.1 GCA_024225875.1 bacterium | reverse complement strand
TTGACTCTTTTATTGATTCCGATAATTGTTTCAGGCCGGCCCTTCTTCTATCTGCCCGATAGCCATATTTTTGTCTTGACATCTCTGCCATATACCCTGTTGCCGGCATACTTGCTACTGTTATTCCCAGCATCCTCCTGCTTGCCTCATCTACTGCTATTGCTACTGATAAGGGCTTACATTTTGTGTGCTCTATTGTCTGCAGCTCATCAAATTGCATTATATAGCTGTTCCAAAGTAAAATGTCCGACACTAAAGTTTTCAAATGACTTCGTTTATGTATCGGATATTTATCAACACTATTGTGGGCCAGTTTGAAAAACTTTCGAGCATGGCTGCATGCATTTACTGAATAAGCAGGATTATGTTTGGAGCAAAGCCCAGACACATTAATAATCATCCAACGTGTTTGTGCCTCAGGCATATCCAGGTCAGATGCGACTAACTCCGGTTTTTTCTTCTGCTGCCTTTTCAATGATCTTAGCTGCACCAACTCGTACGTTTTTATCATCAAACGTTACTAAATTTATAGCTTCTTTGAGAATAACGTGATTTCCAGCTAAGACATCTTTAGCTAATTCTTTACCTGATGCAGAACCAATCCGGCAGTTGGTTGATTGTAATTTTGGTAGTATAGACATTATTTTCCCTTTGCTAATAAATATTCATAACAAACTACAGCAACCATCCCGCCTGGAATGAAACTAATCAACTCAATAAAAGAATTAATAAAAAAGAATTGCTCCAAAATATTATAAAAAACTATCCTCTTTATGTTTGGCATTAAAATAAATAGCATCCAAACAATCATTGTAAAAGTAAGACCTTTTTGAATATTGGTTTTTCCGGGAACTGCTGTGCGTAATAATGCATATATATATACAATAGCTACCACAAATACAAAGTATAATAAAAATAACAGCGATGTTGTAGTCAATGCAGGTTTAAGCATTTCCGGTTTAAATAGAATAGCCAACTCCTTTGAATACCCTGAAAACAAATCTTTTGTAAGTACTTGAACAATGGTTCCCATAATAAGGTACATAATCCATACAACAATACTGGTGAAGTATATATTTTTTATTTTCATCCTTTTCCTCCGGTTATTATTTTATGTTTAAACCAACTAATATTCATTATTAATTTTTCATTCAAATAATTATAGCAGACTAAAAATAAAATATCCGGAACAGGATTATAAATCAAGCCGTATTTAATAAGTAAAGTCTGGTTCCAGCAGAACGTTTAAGCAAAGCTTTGTGCTCAGGAGAGGATTTATTGCAAAACTCTAATAATGCATCTTTAAATTCTGCAAACTCAGGATAAAATTGATTTGAAACAGCCACACGTTTTAAACACTTCCAAAACCGCTCAATTAAATTAAGGTCTGTGGAATCAGTTGGTAGAAACAGTAGAGTATGGTTTTCTGAAGAGATTGCATTTTGAATATCCAGACGTTTGTGAAAGCTGGCATTATCAAGAACAATCACAGAACGAGATGGTATACTGGG
>JAAEMD010000158.1 GCA_024225875.1 bacterium | reverse complement strand
TCACATCGACGGGGAGGTTTGGCACCTCGATGTCGGCTCGTCGCATCCTGGAGCTGTAGTTGGTTCCAAGGGTTGGGCTGTTCGCCCATTAAAGCGGTACGTGAGCTGGGTTCAGAACGTCGTGAGACAGTTTGGTCCATATCTGCTATGGGCGCAGGAAATTTGAGGAGATCTGTTCTTAGTACGAGAGGACCGGAATGGACATACCTCTGGTGTACCAGTTATCATGCCAATGGTAAACGCTGGGTAGCTACGTATGGAAGGGATAACCGCTGAAAGCATCTAAGCGGGAAACCCACTCCAAGATAAGATTTCCCATCCCGTAAGGGAGTAAGACCCCTCGTAGATAATGAGGTTGATAGGCTGGGTGTGTAAGCATAGTAATATGTTCAGCGGACCAGTACTAATCGGTCGAGGTCTTGAGTAAAGCGGTTTATGAATAATAACTCTTATGAAAAAAGAATTGTATGAAAAAAGAATTACTGGTTAATCTGGTGTTTATTTTACTTGGTCATTATAGCAAAGGGGGTATACCTGTTCTCATCTCGAACACAGAAGTTAAGTCCTTTAGCGCCTATGGTACTGCCGGGTTACCCTGGTGGGAGAGTCGGTCATGGCCAAGTAAAATAAACACCAGATTTTCTATTATCTATAATTGTAACCTCATCACCTATAGCTGCTTCAAATGGGTTTTTTCCTAAATTCACCATAAACATATCCATACAGACCTGACCTGTAACAGGGTAAAGCTTATCCTTAATAAGAACCATCCCTCTATTAGAAAAAGATTTTGGGATACCGTCTTCATAGCCAGTAGAAACTGTAGCTATAAAAGAGGGACTCTTTACTTGATAGGTGCAATCATAACTAATGAAGGAATCCGTATTAAGATACTGGATATTTGTTATATGGCTTGTGAGTACCAGTATTTTTTCGTAAGACTTTATACCGATCCTGACCATATCCAGGTGGCTTTGAGGGAAATTAAAGGTTGCATAAGAATTTGCGGCATGTTTGAGAGGTATATTGATATTATGTTTTTCCATGGTCGAAATAACAGATAGAAATTTATTAAGTTGCTGGTTAGTATAGCTTGATGTCCTGGAGTTTGCTTTTGCAAAATGAGTAAAAATACCTTCCAGCTCCAGATATTTCAGATCTTTAAGTTTATTAACAAAGGCAAGGGCATTGTCAGGTTGAATACCAGTTCTGCCCATACCAGTATCTATGTTTAAGTGTACCTTTGTTCTTTTGTTGAAATATTTGGCAGTATCATTAAGCTTTTTTGCAAAATCAAAATTATATATAGTTTGTGTTAAATTAAGGCCAACGATTTTTTTTGTACAGAGATTTACTGGTTTTGAAAGCAGCAAAACAGGTGCGTTAATTTGATTTAAACGTAACTCAACGGCTTCTGATAGATAGGCAACTGCAAGATAAGAGGCTCCTGAATTTAAAGCCACAGGTGCTAACCTGGTAGCCCCATGACCATATGCATTTGCTTTTAGTACTGCCATAATTCTGGTGTTTGCTGAGATGAATTTGCGTGCGTCTTTAATGTTTTGTGAATATTTTCTAAGGTTTATACAGGCAGTTGTAACAGGCATAATGCTATTTTATCAGGATGATATTTTATTCGCCACAAAATAATTAAGTTGATATGCCTGCTTTATATGATATAATTATTTTTTTTAGAAAGTAAAGCCCTTAAATTTAGTAATAATTCATAATAAAATGTTATCAAAGTCACTAACTGTCTTTGATTTTTAAAAGGTGGCGATTGAAATTATGGTAGTAGGTTATTCTCTAGGCAATAGAAATGATCAGGAAAATGATATTTTAGTTCTAGGTGAGGATGATCCTGATGTTATAGCTTTTTCAAAAGCACTTCCAATTGTTTTAACTAAGATATGTGGTAACGCATGTCCCTATTGTGGCTTTTCAGCAAAAGATGATATTACGGTACCATACTCAACAATAAAGTCTGCAAAAGCCTCAAGGCAGGCAGGATCTAGAGAAGCATTATTTATATCTGGTGAACGTCCTGATAAATTTCCTCATATAAAATCTCTTCTGGACCTGTGGGGATTCGACTCTTATCTGGACTATGCATATACAGTTTGTGAACTGGCTTTTCTGGAGGGACTGATACCTGTAATTGATGTTGGCTTTCTGACCCCGCAGGAAATGAAAAAGATGTCTGAGATATGTGCTTTAATAAAGATTATGATAGATACTGTAGACTGTAATTCTTATAAAAAGAATTTTCCGAAATCAGCAGGAAAAAAAATAGAATTAAGAGCAAAAAGTCTGGATTGGGCAGGGAAATTGAAGTTTCCAACTGTTACGGGTATTCTGGTGGGAATAGGGGAAACAAAAGAATATAGAAAAGAGGCACTGAATATTATTTCCGATACTCATAAAAAGTATGGAATAGTTCATGAAGTTATAATACAGAACTTTGTAGCAGAGAAAGGGACTTTTTTTGAGAAAAAAAAGGAGCCGTCAAAAGATCTAATGTTGAAAACAGTGGAAATGGCTTTGGAGATTTTGCCGTCTGATGTAAAAGTAATAGTTCCTTTAGAACTAAATCCTGATATAGAGGATTTTATTAGAGCAGGAGTTAGAGATCTGGGAAGGATATATCAGGGTAGCAAAGGCTTATATTTAACGGAAAAAACTATTGACTGGCAAAATGTTAATAATGTAATAGATAAACTTGGTTTCAGATTGCAGCAAAGGTTTCCTCTAAGAAAGTCTTTTATAAAAGCAGAACGCTACTCCAAGAAGCTGGGACAGGTGTTTGATTCCTATCGCTATAAAATCAAGAAAGAGGAGCAGGAGAAAGCTAAGGAAACCAAGTAAGGTATATGGTATCTAAAATTAGATCAACAAATGGTAATTTAATAGACAGGTGGCTCCCAGACAAAGGAAAGGATGTCAAAGATGCTGATTTTGGCAGCTTTTTTAATGAAGCCAGTAATAAAGACAGGGAAAATAAAAATAACATAGTTAAAACTGACTTTGGTACATATAAATATGATGATTCAGAATCAAAGTCTAAAACAAAGACTGATATTTATGATGAAGCTAAAGAAAAAAAAGAAAATGTTATAAATACAGATAAAGAAGAAAACACACTCAAACCTCAGAATTCATCCCGGAAAAAAGAAAAATTAAATATAGTTTATTCAGCTATATCACCGTTTATTTTTAATTTTTCAATAGCAAATTATGCTGTGCTTCAGAATATGGAAACATTAACAGAGGGTATAATAAAAGAAATTGTTGGTAAGTTTGAAGAAGTGAAAGGCTCTAAAGTATTATTTAGATTTAAAGGAGAGAGCCCCTTTGAAGTTTCAATTGAAGAGATAGACGGCAAACTTTTTATAGAAATTTATTCCAAAGGGGATATTAAGCAGGATATTGTTGATAATATTAATACTTTAGCTCAAGCACTAAAGAAAAAGCTGGATAAAGACCTTGATATAGAAGTATTTGATTTACCGGACAGAGGAGATGGGAATAGCTCAAAGCAAGAACATAATAGTGATGATAGTAATCAGGAAAGCCTGCGGGAAGAGGATGTTGAAAACTCTGTAGAACAAGAGAAGAGAGGTTAAAATGAGTATATATAAAAATGACCTGATCAGAGGAATCCTGGTAAGCTTTTTGTTTTTAGCTGTTTTTTTTGTTTCATCGAAAATTTTTTGTCAAAATTCTTCTTTGCTGGATGGAATAGGGCAGAACAGCTACTTAATGCCTGGTGAAAATATACAATCAAATACAGGCAGGTACTCGTCTGGTACAAGGTCTGAACAAGTTCAGAGCATAGTTGACTTCCTAAAAGTAAAGTACTTTGCCAGGCTGATTATCATAGTAGATAAAAAAGGTAAAAAAACAGGTGAAGGTATTACCAGTGAACTGATTATTAAGAAAGACGGATATATTTTTGTTCTGGAAGATAATTCACGAGTTAATGTTGTATTTAAAACAGCAGGTAAAAATCATAATACTTCTTTTCAAATTGAGTCCAATCCTGCAGAGATAAAAAAACAAGTCTTAAATAAGAGGTTGGAAGTAGAGCAGATGATTTCATCGTCTATAAATAACATTGGCGGGGATGATTCAAATAATCAAAAACCTTTATTCAATTCTTTTTATAACCACAGTAATAAGGATCATAGATTTATTTCTAGTGGTCGGGTATGTTACTATGATGGTACTTCCAGTGATAAAAAAATTGCTGATGCTATGGTTAAAAATGGACGTGTTTTTTTAAGAGATGGGATGCTGTTATCAGTAAACTTTGAGAGGATGTAACTCTTTAATATGGAAAAGAAAAACTCATTTGCTTATTCTAGAAAAATTTTGTTGCCGCCAGCTATAGGAGACTGGACAACCTCTAAGTACCGGGATACAGATAATGATGAAATAAATATTTCTCATGTGCAGAATATAAACTTTGATAGTCTGCCGAGAGATCAGTTAAAGTATGTTCAGTATCTTCACTATCGACTTGCAGAGAATATAACAAAAAAATTATCAGAAGATATGGATATAAAAATTGAAATACATTCTATTAAAGCTACCCAGGCTACATATAAAGATTTTTTGGAAGCACAAAAATCAAAATTGATACAAGCTAATTTTCTTATAGAAAAGATGGGAAAAGTAAATGTTATTTTTGACTGGGTTTTAGCTGAAATGATAGTGGACAGGTTGACTGGAGGAAAAGGTGAGCCTGGTCAGTCAGAGAGTTTTTCAGATATAGAAATTAGTATATTGAAAACTCAAATTGATAATATAGTACCTTTTTTCAGTTCTGCATGGAAATCAGTTATTAAAGAAGACAAGATAAAAAACGAGTTTGTATGCGGTAAATATAATAGAGATAAAAAAATATCCTTAAGGGAAGCATATATTATATTTACCTTTAATTTATATTTTGGTAAAGGTAACTTGCGTTCGATTTTATGGGCATATCCGAGCAATATCTTACGAGAGCTGCTTCTTTTAAGGAGGAGTCTGCCAAATCCTGTTAATAAAAGAATAATGCTTATGCCTCAAACTCTTCAGAAAATCAAGGTTCTTGTTAAAGCTTATTTAGGTAAAGCAACTCTGACAATGAGAGAGCTTATGGATTTGCAGGTAGGTGATGTAATTGCTTTGGATTCCAGTATTGAGGAACCTTTACAAATAGATATAGAAGGGAATGTAAAGTTTTTTGTACAGCCGGGTGTTGTTGCTAATAAAGTTTGTACACAACTAATATTTTGGGACGGAGCTGGCGATAAGCCTTTATTAAGGTCAAGACCTGTAATTTCTGAGAAAAAAAAAGCATCGATAAATAAAGCTCAAAGAGCTGATAATAAACGATACCAGAAGCAAAAGCCTGAAATGAAAAGTAGTGAAGAGGAAAAAACGCAAGAAAAGGAAGCGTTTAAAGAAGAAAAAGAATTAGACCAAAAGACTAATGATGGTGAGTATATCTACTCTCAGGGTACTAGAGATAGCGAAGATTTGTTTTTTGGTGACGATGAATTAATAATGGGTGGTGCGACAGATAAATCAGGGAAAGAGCTGGAGCCTGAAACTGAACTATCAAGACCTTATCTTGTAGATGAGGATTTTAATGCGGAACTTGATGAGCCTGAGTTGTCAGAAACAGAAATTCCTGAAACAGGTGTAACTGAAGAAAGTTTTTCAGATGAACAGGCAGAACTGGCAGCAGAAGAACAGATAGAAGAGCAGATAGAAGAACAGGAGCAGCTGACCATAGGTGAGGAGCTGGAAGAAGAAAGCCTGGAACCAGTATCTATGGATGATTCACTGCCTGAGATAGATGAGGATTTTAATGCGGAACTTGATGAGCCTGAGTTGTCAGAAACAGAAATTCCTGAAACAGGTGTAACTGAAGAAGGTTTTGCAGAGGATCAGGAAGAACTGGAAGCAGAAGAACAGATAGAAGAACAGGAGCAGCTGACCATAGGTGAGGAGCTGGAAGAAGAAAGTCCGGAACCTGAACTGTCTGAAACAGGTGTAACTGAAGAAAGTTTTTCAGATGAACAGGCAGAACTGGCAGCAGCAAAGCAGGTAGAAGAGCAGATAGAAGAACAGGAGCAGCTGACCATAGGTGAGGAGCTGGAAGAAGCAAGCCCAGAACCTGAACTGTCTGAAACAGGTGTAACTGAAGAAGGTTTTTCAGATGAACAGGAAGAACTGGCAGCAGAAGAACAGGTAAAATAACTGAACCTGGTATCCAGCATAATAGCTGAGAAAGTGTTAGTTGTTACCCTGTTAAGAAGTAAATTTTTATTGATGTAATAAGTAAAGATAAGTATATTTAGATATTATAAAATTTAATTTTATAGACTATGTATTAAAACGACTATTGAACAATATAAAAATCACTAATAAAATAAATAAACCGTTAGGTTCATAATATCTACTTTTATAATATAATAAGAATTAACAGGGAGTATTTGTCATATTTTCGATATTTCCAAAAGGTAAGCTTGAATTTAGTTAACAGATGAAATTTTTACTCTGCATTGCTGTACAAGACAAAATATTACGGACAGTCTAAATTATTATTAGGAGTTTGAAAGTGGCGGAAAAAAGAAAAAAGGAGAGTTCTTTGGACGAAATTGATCCGGATATGGAGAAGGCTTTTTCTGTAGATGGTTATGGAGAAGGGCAGTTATTTGAGGATGATCATAGCTCAGAGCATGCGGAATCTTCAATGCATGTTTCAGATGTGCAGTTTCCTAACTTGAGTAATGAAGAAGTGGGAAATAATGTAGAAGTAGATTTCTTTAGTAATATTCCTATTGGCCTTTCAGTTGAGTTAGGCAGATCTCAGATTACTTTGAAAGAAGTTTTTGAATTATCTGAAGGTTCAATTATTGAACTGGAAAGACTGGTAGGCGAGCCTCTGGACTTAGTTGTTAATGGACAGATTATTGCACAGGGAGAAGTTGTGGCTATCGATAGTAATTATGGGTTGAGAGTTACAAGTATTGTTTCCAGTGTTAAGAAAGCATGACAGCTTCTTATTATGTTCAAGTTATCATTACGCTGTCTCTTTTTGCGGGATTATTATTAATTTTATTAAAATACAGCAAAAAATTAACAAATCAGAGATTCTCAAGTGAAATAAAAATAATAGATAGAAAAGCAGTTGATGCAGGGGCCACATTATTAATTGTAGAAATTAGAGGGCAGCAGTATATTATGAGTGCAGGTAATAAAAATATTAATTTGCTGCATAAGTTTTAATGAAAAAAAAATGTTTTTATTTAGTATTGTTTTTTATGTTACCTGGAGCAACCGCTTTATATGCTCAGGTTCCACAGGCATTTGACATTGATATTAATTCTTTTGTAAGCCCTGAGGGTTTTAGTAGTTCTGTTAATTTATTATTAGCAGTATCATCAATAGTGCTGGTTCCGTTTTTTTTGGTCAGCACGACATCTTTTTTGAGAATAGTGATAGTTTTGAGTATGGTAAGGCAGTCTATTGGTACACAGCAGGCGCCACCTAATGCAGTTATTGTATCTTTAGCAATGTTTTTAACAGTTTTTATTATGACCCCTGTATGGAATGAAGTTAATGAAATAGCTGTTAAGCCATATAACTCAGGGGCTATTTCTCAAAAAGAAGCTATAGAGCTTGCTATCAGACCTTTTAAGTCATTTATGTTGAAATTAACCAGAGATAAGGATCTGGCGCTTTTTTTGGAGTTTTCACATATAAAAAGGCCTGAAGACTATAATAATATTCCTGTTTTTGTGCTTATCCCGGCTTTTGTGATTTCAGAACTGAAGACAGCGTTTCAGATAGGTTTTTTACTATTTATTCCCTTCATTGTTATAGACTTAATAGTTTCTAATATATTACTATCACTTGGTATGTTTATGTTATCACCGGCAATGATATCAACCCCGTTTAAGATCCTGTTATTTGTGTTAACTGACGGGTGGAATTTAATTATTCAAGGCTTGATGATCAGTTTTAGATGAAGAATTATTTAATATTTGCATTATTTGTAGTAATTAAAGTATCAAGTACGTATGGCGTATATGGCAATCTGGATGTGCCGGTTTATAACTATGAGGAAGAGGAGCTGATAGTCAGTAACTATCCTGAAGAAATTAAAGAGCCCGGCCTTGTTTTAAATGAAAGGATTAATAAAAAAGCAGTCAGGTTTGTTTATTACCATAAAAATATAAGCAGGGATAGTTTTTATGTTAATTTTCAAATAAAAAATGATGGTAAAGAAGCAACAGAGGTAAAAATTATTGATTTTATTGCCGGACCCTGTAAGGACGGACTTTATGCTGGTCATAAAGCGACAAAAGGTTTTTTGTCAAAAATGACAAGTCAAGAGCATAAAAAAATTGTGATTCTCCCGGGAAATACTGAGCAGATTATCTGGCAGCTAATCAAGCCGGACAGTATCGTTTCCGGTTTAATCAGGGTTGAAAAGGAAGAGTCGGCAGATGTAAGAGTAAAAATGCAGTTTATCGATCCATCTTATCCTCAACTATCAGCATTAAATTATTCATCGAACGGCAACTCTTCTGTTTGTGGTTATTTTGAAAAAGCATACAAGAAAATAAAAATGGAGTTTAATTGCGATACTACTCTGGAACAAATAGCTATTGGGGATGTTCCATTTCTTGTGGATTCTAAAACTAAATTTCAATTAAGAGGAAACTATGGTCAAGTCTATGATATAGACCTGGTGCTCGATAATAAATTTAACGGTTTCAAGCGTGTGAATTTATATTTTGCGCCTGTTGGAGGTATTGCCAGAGGGTTAATGGTTATTAATGGCGATGTTATAGAAACGGGTTTTTTTAGAGATATTGAAAACACAGAAGCAGAAAAAATAAGGGAGTTTATTCTAGAGCCGTATGAGAAAAGAAAAGTGAATATTTTAACTATACCTCAGCCCGGATCATTTTATCCTGTTGCTGTTGTGATACAAAGTAATAATACAAAGTATGCCAGCTTAAATGGGGGCTATTGAAAATGAATATTGATGTTATAAATACTATAATAAATAATGCTGTACAGGTAATATTACTGGGGTCACTGCCTTGTGTTGGGCTTGGTCTGGCAGTCGGATTATTTATAGCTGTTTTACAGGCAATTACACAGGTTCAGGAGCAAACCCTGACATTTGTTCCAAAGATGATCGCTGTTTTTCTGGTACTTGGAGCTACTTTTCCCTGGTTAGCAAGAATAGTTATGGAGCTGGCTTTGAATTTATGGCGAAATATACCTCTGTACGCTAAATGATACTTCTGTACGCTAAATGATACTTCAATTAACACAGGTTCTTGTATATGTATTAATTCTGGCAAGGCTTGTAGGGCTTATACTGTATGCTCCTATTTATAGTGATAGACGTATATTTACTATGGGCAGGATAGCAGTTATCATTTGGATTTCCGGCCTGATTATGTTTGTTGTTCCTTTACCTGATGCAATGCCTGAAAGCAATATTGCTTATGTTTTAGCCCTGGCAGCTGAAATACTGGTTGGTGCACTTATTGGATTTACTACGGACTTAATGATTTCGGCTATTGAATTTGGGGGCGCTCTTATGGATACACAGGCAGGGTTAAGTGTTGCGAACTTATTAGACCCGGCAAATGGTCAGCAAAGAACATTATTTGCACTTATGTTGAAGTGGACGAGTATTATGATTTTTTTAACTGTAAATGGTCACCATATGGTAATGACAGTCATTATGGAAAGCTTTGCTGTTTTGCCGTTAGGGGCTCCTGTGGCGATGGTTAAGCTCTCAGAGGGCTGCCTTTTTTTAGCGAAAATCGGTTACTATGTTTTTTCTTTAGGGGTAAAGCTGGCGGCACCTATCATACTTGTTGTTTTTTTGATAGACTTCGGGTTTGGCATGCTTAATAAAGTAGCGGAACAGGTTAATATATTTCAGCTTGGTTTTCAGATAAAACCGACCGTTAGTCTTATAATATTTTTGGCAATAGTCCCGGGTATGACGGATAGTATTTTCAGGGTGATGGAGCAGATTACAGAGCATATATTACGACTTTTTCATTCGTTACAAGCATAAAAAAACAATATTTGAGGATTATTTATGGGTGAAGATGGTGGTGAAAAGACGGAGGAACCTACTCCGCATAAGTTAATGGAGGCTAGAAAGAAGGGGCAGATTGCCAAGAGTAAAGACGTAACCTCAGCGATAATGATCCTTATTTCTTTTACGGCTTTCAAATTTTCAGCAACCTATATATGGGAAAATATTATAAAAGTTCTATATAGAACCTGGGAATATATTCCTGTCGACTTTACGCCTACTGTTGCCGGAGCAATTCTACTAAATGCGCTTATTACTTTTTTTATTTCCATAGGTCCTATGTTAGGCATAGTTTTTATATCAGCAATATTTGTTGAAGTTGTTCAGACTGGTTTTTTAATGTCCACAGATCCTATAGTACCGAAATTAAGTAAGCTTAACCCGATAGAGGGCGTAAAAAAATTCTTTTCATTGAAACAGTATGTAGAATTATTTAAATCCTTAATGAAAATGGCGATGGTTATTTTTTTGATTTTCGGTGTTCTCAGAAAAGAATTTTATATGGTTGTTGCGGCTCAAGAGTTATCTTTATGGCAGGTTATGTTATTTACAGGCACTATTATTATGAAGGTTATTTACAGGGTGGGCGTATTTTATTTGATTATAGCTATCTTTGATTATATTTATCAGAAATATGAATATATAAAAAGTATGAAGATGTCTAAAAAAGAGATAAAAGATGAGTATAAACGTTTAGAGGGAGACCCCATAATTAAACAGCGTCAAAGAGAGGCTCAAAGACAAATGGCCCAAAACAGACAAATGGGAGCTGTTCCAGGTGCAGAGGTTGTTGTGACTAACCCTGTTCATATAGCTGTTGCTATTGAATATAAGCATAACAAAATGAGAGCCCCGATAATTGTTGCGAAAGGGAGACGTCTGGTTGCGGAGGAAATAAAGAGAGTTGCTGAAGAACTTTATATACCTGTTGTAGAAAATCCTCCACTGGCAAGAGCTTTATTTAAAGATACGGTAGTAGATGGAGAGATCTCTCCCGAATATTACAAGGCGGTGGCCGAGATACTTGCATTTGTGTATAATTTAAAAAAGAAGAGACAGCACAGGTTTTAATAAAAAACAGTATATTTTAACTATTATTTATACTTATATATATGAGCAGAGAAAGAATATTTGATTTTTTTTAGTAGAAAACAAACTGTTAGTAACAATAATATACAACCAGGACAAATTTCTGATGTTTAAATTAGGTTTAGTTAAAGAGCTTTTTAGTTTGCAGGATGTTCTTCTTGCTACGACAATGATCTTAATTGTTACTTTAATGGTAGTACCAATCCCTACAGTGCTTTTGGATTTATTGATGGTACTGAATGTTTCAATCGCTGTAGCTATACTACTTATATCCATGTATTTGAGTCAGCCGCTGGATTTTGCAGCATTCCCATCGCTTTTGCTGGTTGTTACTCTGTTTAGATTATCTTTGAATGTAGCATCGACTAAATTGATTTTGAGCCTGGGTCCTGAGTTTGATGGTGAAGTCATAGAAGCTTTTGCAGAGTTTGTTACAGGCGGTAATTTTGTGGTTGGGGTGGTAGCATTTTCTATTATCACACTGGTTCAGTTTATGGTTATAACAAAAGGTTCTGAACGGGTTGCAGAGGTAGCTGCCAGATTTACACTGGATGCTTTGCCAGGAAAGCAGATGAGTATTGATGCGGATTTGAATGCCGGCCTTATTGATGCGGAGTCAGCAAAAGGAAGAAGGAAGAAACTGGAGAGAGAGTCAACATTTTTTGGTTCTATGGACGGTGCTAATAAATTCGTAAAAGGTGATGCGATTGCCGGTATTATTATTGTAATCATTAATATAGTTGGTGGAATAATTATTGGTACACTCCAGCAGGATTTAGCGATAGGTGATGCAGTCCAGATTTTCACAAGGTTTACTGTTGGAGATGGTCTGGTTGCCCAGGTTCCGGCTCTTTTGATTGCTATGGCAACAGGTCTGGTTGTAACTAAATCAGCATCTGAAGAGAGCCTGGGAACAGATGTGGCTAAACAGATATTTGGTCAGCCAAAAGCTTTTGCTGTAACGTCTGTATTTTTGGCATTAATTGGAATTGTGCCTGGTATGCCGACATTGCCATTTATCTTTATGTCCGTGATTACTGGTATGCTGGCAGCTGGTATTTTAAAAAAACAAAAAGAAAGTGCAGATTCATCCAGTGACGTTGGGCAGGAAGCAGCAAAAGAAGCGATGAAGAAACCAGAGAATTTATTAGGGACTCTTAATTTAGATCCAATTAGTTTGAAGACAGGCAGGAACCTTGTTCCATTGATTGATCCAAGCCAGAATGGGCCTCTTTTAGAAAGAATAACATTAGTTAGATATCATATCGGGCAGGATTTAGGGTTTGTAATACCTGGTGTACGGGTAATGGATGATTTGAGCTTACCGCCTAATCACTATCAAGTTGATATAAGAGGAACTAAAATAGCTGCAGGAGAAGCTTTGCCTGGTCACTTTTTTATTGAAAGGACAGTAGCAGAACTGAAGAGGAAAAATATTAATGGTCTTGATGCTTTAGACCCTGTCTCGTCACAACCGTCTGCCTGGGTTACTGAAGAGCAGGTAGATTTACTGCAGGAAAATGCCATTCCTGTACAAAATATAACTGATTTTATAGCAAATCATTTTTCAGAAGCAATTAAACAGCATTCTGATGAAATTATGACCAGACAAAACGTGCAGTCATTAATAGAGCTGGTAAAAAATACTAATGCTGCTATTGTAAGGGAGTTAATTCCTGATATGCTGTCCTTAGGGCAGGTCCATAAGGTATTACAGGCGCTGGTGAGAGAAAGAGTTTCTATTAGAGATTTATCTACAATTTTAGAACGGTTAGCTGATTATGCTCATGTATCAAGGGATACGAATCTTCTGGCAGAGTATGTGCGACAGGCGCTGGCCAGGCAAATATGCAGCAGGTATACTGATAAAGAGGATGTCGTTACTGTATTTACTATTGATCCCAGGCTGGAAGAAACGATGATCAACTCTGTTCACCAGTCTGAATACGGCTCCTTTCTGGCACTGGAGCCACAAATGGGTGATAAGGTGCTGGAGCAGGTTGGAAATTTTATTGGTACTTTCAGAAAAATGGAGAAGTATCCACTGTCTTTATGTTCTCCAAGGTTAAGGCCTCATTTTAAACGATTTACGGAAAGGAATTACCCTAGACTATCAGTTTTATCATATAATGAAATAGTTCCTCAAATGAAGGTTCAATCGATAGGTATCATATCTTATGAAGGATAGCCAGCAACAATCTTTTTATATGAATCATATTCCACAAAGCGAATATCGCCGCTTGAGAAAAGGCAGAGCAGGTAAGCTGCCTTATCAGATGGATATAGCTATGGAGTCTCTGGGTATAAAAGATGAAGCTGATAGAAAAGCAGTAAGAGAAAAAATCAAGTTAGAAGGCGAGAAAATCGTTAAGTCTATTTTGCCTGAATCAATATGGGAAAGTTTTTTTAACAGCAGTTGTTTTGAGGAGATTTACAGGAAGCTGGACATTTTATGAAAAATGAAGTTGTTGACCAGGTTTGGGACAGGATAGAAAATAAAGTTTTTAATTTTATAAAAGTATATATCTTAAAAGAACATGCAAATGAACTGCTGGTAGCATTTAATTCAAGAATAGAGATGCTTGTTAAACGATATTCTGCTCATTTACCAAGGCATGTGGCAGAGGGTGAGATAGATGACTTGAGAACAGTTTCCAGGCTGGAGCTGATTGAGGCAATTAAGGCATGGTCTTATGAAAAGAGTAAAGATATATGGCCGTTAGCCCAGATCAGGATTACCGGTGCAATGAAAGATCATATAAGACATATTACAAGAACAGACCCGTCAAGGATATATGAGTGGGTAACAAATGCGGCTTATATGTATATGGCTATAAGTAAAGAAAATGAGTTCGCATCTAAAATAGAAACAGGTATGCAGCTTAATCAAGCTATGAAGGTTTTAACAACAAGAGACAGGGATATAGTTATATCTTACACAAAAAAAGATTTAACTTTTAAGGAAATAGGAGAACAGCACGGGATTTCTGAATCACAGGTATCCAGAATATATAATAAGTCATTAAAAGTCCTTAAACTGGAAATGAATAAAGCTGATCGCTAGAAAAAAGAAGCTTGAATATATAAATAGGGGATTGCTAAAAAGAATATATGATATACTTAAGAATAAAAGGGGTATATCATGCACTGTCCAAAATGTATATCAACAGACTATGTAAAAAGTGGCTTCACAAAGGGAAGGCAGCGATATAAATGTAAAAGCTGCGGATGTAACTTTACGCAAAATCACTCCAGAAACTATTCATTTAAAGTCAAATTTCAGGCAGCAAGGCTATATTTAGAGGGCATGGGCTTTCGATCAATAGGTCGAATATTGGGCGTAAGCAATGTGACTGTATTGAATTGGATTCGGCAATTTGGATGCATAACAAAAGCCTATGTTCAAACAAAGCTACCAGAAGACATTCATGATATTGAAGTTATAGAAATAGATGAGATGTGGCATTTTACCAAGAAAAAAAACGAAAACTCTGGATTTGGATTGCCATCGAAAGATCAACCCAGGAAGTCCTTGGATTTTCAGTGGGCAGTCGTGGTAAAAAAGCCTTCAGGGCTTTAATGCGTCAGGTTGAGAAATATTCAACGGAATTTTATGGAACAGATAACTGGAAAACATACAGAGAATTACCGCGCAATAAGCATGTGGCTAGCAAAAAACATACAACTCAAATTGAAAGCTTAAATGCAAATGTAAGGCATTATCTTGCTAGGTTTAGGCGAAAAACTCGATGTTATTCAAAAATGCCCTATATGGTTGAGTTGTCTTTATTTTTATTGTTCTTCAAGGATTGTCTAATTGATGCCATATATTCTTTTTAGCAATCCCAAAAATAGATTGTATCTGTATATTATTGTTTATTCTGGCTGAATATCAGCATCTCTGCTTTATTTCTATTTTTTGCTAAGGTTTCTTTTAATATCTTTTTGTAGAATAAACCATTTGCTCTTGGAGTAATTATAGATTCATCAATCATAGCTTGATATGCTTCTGGTATAATTCCGGATAATGTTAAGTGACCGCTTTTTGTTTTTTCTATATCAATAAAAATAGCTTTGCTCTGATTTCTAGTGTAAAAACGGATATTAATCGGCATAGTGTCTTTATGACAAAGAGATACTGTTTTTTGGTTTGGGTTATCTTTGTATATAAGTTTATTATTTATATATAACACAGATCTTGCTGCCATGCTTTCAAAAGTTAAAGTGACAGTATTGTCTTTTTCCAGTTTTATTTTGGCAAGAGTTAGCAGCCGGGGTACGATTTGTTCTTTTTCCTTTTGCCTGGCTTTAGTTCTTTTATCAGAAAGTTCAATCTTTTTTGAGAAGTTGAAATGATTGTATGTTCCAACTGCTTTACTGATCTCAGAATGTATTGATAGTTGTTTTTCAGCTTTTGTCTTGAAATTATGCAGGCTCCATCCGATAGAAAATCTATGCTCTAACTCTCGATGCGCTTCACCTGGAAGAATATAAGCATAATCAAACATTATACCTTTCATATATAGACCGATACCTGTTGTAAAGTCCTGTTGACGTAAACCGGTTCTAATAACAAAAGCGCTGTCATATTCCCTGCTTCCGGATAACCAGTACTCGATTCCAGAAAAGAACCGGGCCGGGCGATTATTTTCATGCTCCAGATCAACACAAATATTTACTGCTCTATCAAACAGCTTCAGATTCAGGCCGCTCACATAAACTGGTGATATCTTGTCTGTATGGCCTGTACTCCACTTTACTCCGCTGTTTAGAATGTTCTTTGCTGCTATACCCCAGCTTACGTCTTTATTTGGCGTCAGATACTGGTGTGCAGCAAAACCAAGGTTAAAACAATGGCCTGTTTCATTATATAAGCTTTCTTGAAAATAGTTTCCTAAAATACCACAGTCAATACCAGCTAAGCTTGTTTGCCAGCCAAGATATATAGAGTTAATACTGAAAGTGAAGCTCTCTCCGGTTGATGCTGGCTGGTTGAAATTATTTAAGAATGTCTTTGATATATCATTTTCCGATTTATATATATAACCAAATCTCAGATTAGATATATTGAAGATATTCTGAGCAGACAGTGCATAAAAGGGTTCTCCTAATCTGGAGCCATTTTCAATGGTTGCGTAGAAGTTATCCAGCGCAGGTTTAGTTGCAAAGTTATAAAAAACAGCCTCAGGACCTTCAGATAATGCTGTGTAAGCACCTCCCATACCCAGAGCACGGGTTCCGAATTTATTGTATAAGAAATTGTATGATGCAAATATGCTGGAATTAATGTTATAAAGCAGTGCAATATAACATATAGCTGATTTAAATATTAATAATAATATTCTTGTATTTTTCATTTTCATTGTAATACAGCGATTTTTAGTTTTACATTTTTCACTTCTGTTTCTGTTTTTGCAATACAGTATGCATAATATAAGCCGTTTGGAACTATCGAAAATCCGTCAGTACCATCCCATTCGATACGGTGGTAACCTGCTGTACACTGATCGGGCTCTGCATTAAAAGACCATAATATGTCACCATTAAGATTGATTACAAATATTTGAACAGATAGAGCCTCCAGGCTGAGGTTATAGCCAAAAATTAAGTGCTCATGGCCGGGATTAAAAGGGTTTGGTGCATTTAATATTGAAAACTCGAATACTGAGGAATTAACCTGAATAGTTGTCTGGTTTGTTGTTTTATGAATACTATTATCCCAGGCTGAAGCAACAATCTCAAATTCACCATCAATTAATGGAGCTGTTATGGCAAGCTCAGCAGTAATATTGTTTGTTGATAAAATGAAACCACTGTTTTGTGTGACAAGGGTATCGGTGGCCTTATCTGTTACAGTTATAGACCAGTTGGATATGCCTGAACCGACATCAGATAAATCTACTGTTATACGTGGTGTAGTTGAAACATAGTTATTATTAACATATCCACCATCGACTTTTATGTTATCGACAACAGGTGCATACTGGTCGATCAGGTTATTAATTACATAGCGGGTGAGATATTTTGTTGAAAAAGATATGGTTCTATCAGAAACATAATTTATTGTTACATCTTTTTCCATCCACTCTGGAGTAGAAAGGTTTTGGTTCCAGTAATATACCTTTACAAAATCAACGACTTCTAAAGAGACAGGCACATTTACAGTTACTATGGCTTCTGCTGATAATGTAACGTGTGACTCTCCGTTTTGTGTTAAATCAAAGCTTACTAAATGTTTGTAGTATAGCAGAGGGGTTCCTATGCTGGATGTAGCAACTCTTGTTAGAGTCAGTTCTTTGTCTGAAGGGGCAGCATTTACAGGCATATTGATTTCTACTGTAATTTCGTTGTTTTGTAGTGTTTGACTAAGTGAGGCAAAGCTTATATAAACCGGTTCTGACTCTGGTGACTGGAGACCCACCTGATCTTCACAAATAGAGGTGATACGGTTTAGTGTTTCTGATACTGTAACCGGATAAGCGCTAAAATTACCGTTCGAGTCGGCATAGGCTGTTGCAGCAGGGGTTTTATTGCTGCCGCTGGTTTCGGAGACATAAAGATATATAGTTGAGTTTGCTTCAGCATTACCAGTTACAGTTATAGAATATGTATTTTTGACTGACGGGCTTGATAATGATGGTGCAGTGGGTGCTGTGTTATCTACAGAAAAAGAATTGGTTATAGTGTAACCTGGCGCATAACCTGACCCGTCATGAGGTTTGATTCTTATTATGCAGTTTGTTTCATTTAAGGAAACCTGGCTGTAAGCATCCCAGTACAGAGCTTCGGATTGAGAAGAGCCGGAATGGTCATGACCTGTTTCACTTGATGTAATATCAGAGATCTGTCCGGATAATGCTGCATCAATCCAGTTCAGACCATTATCTATGGAAAACTGTACCTGAGTATTGTCCGTGTTGAAGTTACATTTGTCTGAATCGTAATCATATAGTGTGTAATCAATTCGAAACTTTGTATTAATGCCGATTCCGACTTGTACGACTGCAGCATTCTGGACAAAAGGCAGGGCATTAACAATATCGATAGATTTATTTAAGGTTAAATTGTCAAAGTGTCGGATATGGATAGTATCATTAGAGGTTGCAGCTATCTGATTGATCCTGCCTGAGCTGCGAGAACGAACAATATTAATACAGCCTCTGTATAAATGGCTGTCTACACTGGTTTCCAGAAGCCGGACTTCTATGTTCCTGTCACTATAATTGGAAGAAATTACCAGCTCAGTTATATTTTTAGTTCCTGATTCTGCTCCGCTGCCTGCATCCAGTTCCAGGTAGATTTTCTGATAATTCGATGCTGTTGTTGTTTGGGATGTATAATCAGAGTCCCTGTAAATTTTTAATGCGCTGCTGGAGAGTGCCGAAACATTTGGAGTTATATTTTTCTGGTTCATAAAAATGGAAGCTATGCCTGTGTTATTATTATAGCCTGGAGCGCCAATTATATACTCATCTATGCCGTCACTGTTAATATCTCCAGCATTTGAGGCCGAGAAGCCTGCTTTATGATTTTCTGCAACTCCATGGACTACTATATCTGACGTTGTTATAGTTTCTGTATATTTTTGTGTTTGACCGAAGAAAATATGGGCCTGTCCAGTGTAGTTAGTTGTATTGTACTCACCAATAACAAAATCTTTCAGAAGATCACCATTGATATCACCTAAAGAGTGTATTGAACGCAGACCAAGGTATGCGCTCCCTTGCATTTGAATGCTTGAAGATGCATAGCCAGTGCTGTTATCTGTTGCTACTTTGCTGGTGTAAGGCTTACCGGCTCCGCCATAATATAAATAAGCAGTTCCTTTCAAAGAGTTACCACCAGGCGCACCGATAATAAAGTCACCATATCCGTCACCGTTAATATCACCTAATCCTGCTACTGTTTCGCCAAAACCGTCAGAGCCGTTATCTCTGGCGTAAAAAACAGCATCTGCATCAGCTAGATCAAACTCGTGAGTTGTCATGTTCAGGTTTTCAAAGAGACCTTTCCGTTTTCCATATATTAAATAAACTTTCCTGCCTGTGCCGCTTCCATACGAATAGCTGTGTGCGCCGATCAGGATATCATCAAAACCGTCACTATTAATATCCGGAATTATATCTACCGAATACCCGGCATGATCATTTACATCCTCTCCTTTAAAGTAAACATCGACATTGCTTATACTGCCGGTATCCAGAGAAATGTTATCCAGTGTATCGAAGTCATCACGGCCATAAATAAGGCAGACAGTCCCTTTATTATTATCTGTTTTATGCAGCCCGATTAATAGATCGTCATAACCATCGCCATTTACATCTCCGTTCATAGACAGATATTGAAATGATTCGAGTAAAGTATCCATGTTTGTTGTATTAAAAGAAGCATCTGCATTTGATACGGTCATTTCACTAGACCAGAACTGAGCATTTTTACCTAAAAAAACATAAATTTTGTTTAGCCGTTGTGAAGAGATTACAAAGTCCGGAATATTATCTCCGTCCAGATCTCCGGCACTGGTTAAAGTTTTACCTGTCAATGAGTTGTTGGCAGTGATTGTATGGTCACTGGAGGCAAGTGTGAAATTCGGGGTAGCAGTAGAGCTGTATATTATGAATATGTTACCTGTATTTGGTGCGCCGATTATAAAGTCATCTTTATCGTCATTATTCAGGTCTCCTGCTGTTGAAACATTGTAGCCGGCATCATCATTTGAATAAATTCCGTTTAGAATTATGTTTCCTAATGTAATATTAGTATGTTTTGAAGCAAAACAAAGGCCTGGGTAAAGTATTAAGGTACATATAGAAGTTACCATTAAGAATTTTTTAATTAAAAACATACTAACAGTTATTATAAATGGTCTGCTTTTGAAATACCAAAGTAAATTGTAATTCTCAAATTTGAAGTAATTTGAAAACTTCAGTGGCGGACATTTTATTTTGGAACAGCTATATAAAATAATATAAAAAAGTCCGAGTTAAAACCCGGACTTTTTTTAAAAATGGACTTTTAGGATAATCCAGAAATTTTTCTTTATATATAAATGATATTCCTATTTTTTGTTGAAGAAGTTGTTAAACATATTCTGGCTTTTTTCTTTTTTCTGGCTTTTTGCTTTTGTCGTGTCAAACTGCTCCGCTATTGTGTCAAATGCCGTTTCTATCGTGCCATATGAGTCATTAATCGTGTCCGTATCAAAGGATGTGGTATTGAGGGTTATGTCATACTTATTGCCACCCGTTTTCTTTTTGATTTTACCAAGACTGCTACCTTTGATAGAAGAATTCGGTTGAAACCTAAAGGATGCTACGTACTGTTCAAAATCTGCATATATATTTTGTGAATGCTGAGCTAAAAGATCTTTTACTTCTTCAAGGACCTTTGCGTCTGTTGTAGTTAACTTTGTATCTTGATCAATACAAAGTGCTTGAATTTGTTTTGCGAGGTCTATCATTTTATTTTGAACATGATTCAAGCTGTCTGCAACTAATCCCTTATTCTTTTTGTTCTGTTTTTTTATTTTTGCTATCTCCTTATCAATAGTGTTAGCTCCTAATTCCGCAGTTTTTTGATTATCATCTTTTCTTTTTTTTGCCTCAAGATAAGCCTTCTTAAGGTTATTATAAGGTTCTTCCAGTACCTTGAATTTTGAAAGGCTAAGCTTAATGTAATTACTATCCATGCGTTGCTCAACAGTAATGTTTTGATTCTCTATATCCTGATGTAACCCCAGCAGTTTTCCTGACGCAGTGTTATATTTTTTTTTATTTTTATTATCATTATCAGTATTAAACTCATCATCTGAGCTGCTCTCATTAGCTGAGGTGCTCTCATCATCTGAGTTGTTCTCATAATCTGAGATATCATACATAGGGCGCTTGTAAATTGGGTAAGGCTTATGTTTTTTCAAAGTGGGAACCGAAGCTGGTTCATCATCTGAGGTATCAATAGGGTCCACTTTAACCAGGTATAAATTATTGTTATTAGACGAATCATTTTTATTATTTTCAATAGCATGCTTAGGACGACGGTAAATGGTGAATGGAGCACCGTTATTAGACGAATCATTTTTATTATTTTCAATAGCATGCTTAGGACGACGGTAAATGGTGAATGGAGCACCGTTATTAGACGAAGCATTTTTTTTGTTTTTATTATCATTGGTATATTGAATATTTATCTGGTTTTTTTTTGCTGCAATTTCTGTTGCAATGGTCTTTGCATCATCAGTTGGGTTTGATGCAGTAATTACTGGCTTTTTCTTTGGACGCGTAAAAGTCTTTCTTTTTTGTTCCATTTCTCTAGCGAACAAAGCCGTGGAACTTTCTATAGACGCAGAGTGCTTCAAAGAGGCGCGCTTTTGTATATAGTTGTTGTATACTAGCTTTCCGAGCTTATCAATAAAGGGCTTTGTTATCTGACCAAGATCGCTATCCACCGTCTTGAATAATTCCTGATTCTCTTCTTGAGTCTGGCATTTATCAAAAACACTTTTTATTTTTTGATCTAACGTATTTTCAGTCATAGTGCTGGAGGTACGCCATTCAGTAAAGATCGTATTAAGTTCACTATAAAGCTTTTCAGTATGTTTATTAGTGAATCCGTGTTTATTTTTTTTATTCTTTGCTACATTTTGTTTTTTATTTACAGATGTATTTTGAGTTAGATACATAGTTGACTCCTTTTTTATTTTTACTAATTTATCGTGTTTATAACAATAAAATTGCATTAAAAGGTTGTGTATCATTCTTTCTGTAAAATTGGATTTTAAAAAAAAAGGTTTAGTTAAAAACCTGTAAAAGTTTAAAAACTGAAACGAAAGGATCGGTCAAGAACGGCGAGGTCGCCATCGGAACGATGGTTTATTCTTGACGGATACTGAAGTGGAAG
>JAAEMD010000157.1 GCA_024225875.1 bacterium | reverse complement strand
GAATTATTTTCCGGACATTTCATTTCGGATCGGCTATAGATTCATCAAAATTCAAAAGAAATATCACCTTTAATTATAAACGAGTATAGCGTCAATTAATTGATTTATGTGATCGTTTGTAACGCTAGAGCATTATTATATTACAACGGATCTTCCGTCCAGGATTCGTACCTGTCCGAAGCTAATTTACAAGGCGCTACCTGGGTCCGAATTAAAAGTTTAACAGCCGCATAATCAGCCTTAATGTATTATGCAGGACACTATATAATTAGTTCCGATATGTTTATTTTAAGAAAAAAGAAGGCTGTGGCGGGAAAAGAATACAAAAATACTTTGTTAGTCGAGAGCGTATGGAACGAGGAAAAGAAGAGCCGATGTACGAAACTCGTGGATTTATAAATGAGCGGTCGTATAAAGAGTTCAATCAGAGAACTAGTAACAATAACCTTACCTGAAACACTAGTATTCAAAAAAAAATCTGTTTAACAATGACCCCTGATATGGTATAACCATAATGGTTATGAAAAAGCTTTTGTCGATATTTGTACTGCTATCAGTTCTCACGATATCCACACTGGTTATCGCATCAAATTCATGCGACTCCTGCAGTGCAGGACACGCAACTTCTACAGAGTCTTGTCACTCCGAGAAAAAAGTCGTTGAAATAAAATCCTGTTGCGCACAAGAAACATCGCAGGCTGAAAAGTCTTGTCACGCTGATAATTCGTTTCCAAATGATTGCCAAATCTGTACACATACCGTTCAGCCCCCTGCAAAGATAGAAGCTTCCGTAAATCTAAAGATGGACAAAAATTTTACAGTGACTATTCCTGAAACCCAACATGCCTTTTCAAATCAAATCCCACCACCTGACTCCAGCCTTATTATCTCCACTTCTTCTCCACCTGCTATTGCCAGTCAACTGGCCTTTTTAGAATCCATTAGACTCCTGATTTAATGCCTTTTTTTCTTTTTGAATAAAACATTATTTGTCTATGTTACTGCATAAATTAGTAATGCGTATTGATCAATCTCAGGATTTCTTTTCTATAAAAACAGGCCTGAAAAAAAAAGGTGGTGTTATGAATAAACAAATTATATGTACTTTTATTGCTGTTTTCATTTTTGGAACAGCCTCATTCGGATCTGAATTTTCCATTCGTTCTGTAGATAACGCTATTCAACTTGGCCTTCAATACAACCCTGAATTTCAAGCTCAACTTAACATACTAAAATCAAAAGAAATGCTTCCTGAAAAGCTGGGTAGTTTGTCTGATCCTAATATGGGAGTTAGACTTAATGGAACCCCTGCAAAAAACTCTGATTATTCATTTGATCAAAAACGATACTTTGTTAACCAGTCATTTCCTTTTTTTGGGGAACCAGGACGTAAAAAACGCCTTGGTGAAAAAGAACTAGACCTGGCCATAATTGATGTAGAACTAACCCGAAACAATGTGTCTTTGATGATCCAAAAGGTCTATTTTGGTTTGGTCTTGAATCAAGAGTTGACTGAAATTACCAAAAAAAATAATCAGATACTTGAAAATATCATCAATATTGCCGATATCAAGTACCAGTCAGGAAAAACATTGCAGGCCCATGTTCTTAACCCAAGTTCGCCAAGCCAGGCACGAGAATCTAAGATTCGTCACTACAAATTCAAAAGGCCCGTAATTTTTTAGCGGGCAACGGAGCACTCGAAATATTGAGTGCTTTGT
>JAAEMD010000156.1 GCA_024225875.1 bacterium | reverse complement strand
CCGATCTTTTTACAGGTACTAATATAGCCATTGATCTGCTCAGTGATGAAAAATTTTATTATCTTATGGCAGGAGGCTTTTTAATCTTTGTGATAGGATTAGTAGATGATGTAATAAACCTTAATGCTAAAATAAAGCTGATATTCCAAATTTTTGCAGGCAGTGTTGCTTATTTTGGAGGTATGGCAATCACTGTGCTTACTTTCCCTTTTATTGAACATTTGAATACTGGTTTTTTATCTTATCCTTTAACTATATTCTGGTTTCTTTTAATCACTAATGCTGTAAATCTTATTGATGGGCTTGACGGACTTGCTGCAGGTGTGAGCCTGCTTGTATGTCTGATCTTAACTTTATCCGGGTGTTTAGCTGGCAATTTTGTAGTAGCTGCTGCTTTTGCATGCCTCAGTGGGGCAATACTAGGATTTTTAAGATATAATTTTAATCCGGCTACTATTTTTATGGGTGATTCAGGCAGTTATTTTATTGGATATATGATTGCTGGATTAAGTCTTTTTGGCTCTATAAAGAGTCATACCGCAGTAACGCTTTTTATCACTATGCTTGCTCTTGGCATACCTTTGACAGATACTGTTATCGCAACAATACGACGATATATGTTAGGCAAAAAAATCTTCAGTGCAGATAAAGAGCATTTTCATCACAAGTTATTAAAAAGTGGTTTT
>JAAEMD010000155.1 GCA_024225875.1 bacterium | reverse complement strand
CATCATGTTTTTAGTGCCTCCTTAAATATTCTTTTTTCTACTAATATTTTACTTGAGGCACTCTTCTTTTACTCATGGATAGTTCATGTTTTGTTCGTTGCTTATCCAAAACTGAGGTTTATTAGTATAGTCCGGTATTTACTTTAGATAAACTGTGGGATTGTCCTGATTTTCGTGCAGGGTTATAGATATATAGCGGTAATTACAACTTTATTTTTCCAGAACGGCCTTTTTCAATTTCACAAGTAGTGTCAATTCCTCCACGAGTATTGTAAACAGTGGTTATTTTTATATATTTGGGTTTTAGTACTTTATAAATATCCTTGTAAATTCTATTTGTTGCAGCTTCCTGATAAATTCCAACATTTCTGTATGATGTCAGGTAGTATTTCAGAGACTTTAGTTCTATACAGTATTTTTTAGGTATATATATAATTATAAGCTGGCCAAAGTCAGGTAATCCTGAAAACGGACAAACAGGAGAGAACTCTTTTGTTTCATATTTAATATACTGCTTTTCTCCTGAATAAGGAAAAACTTCAAGAAGCTCAGCTCTTATTGTGTTTTCATTGTCGAACGAAAATATTTTGCCTTCTGCTTTTGCCATGATTTTAATCATAACATACTTTATAATGATTTTAGAGTAATTTGGAAGCAGTATTTTTTAAATTCCAAATTATTTTCAGCAGAAATTGTTTTTTTATATAAACTTAAAATGATATTTTTTGATCGCTGAATATAGCTGTTCCAAAATAAAATGTCCGCCACTGAAGTTTTCAAATGACTTCGTTTATGTACGTCAGTACACTGCACTCAGCCATTTAAACGGACACTTCAATTTGTATCAGCTATAAATGCTGTTAATATAAAATCCGATGCTTATTATTTAAGGTGTAAAAGATTCAGGTTGAAATAAAAAATATTTCTTGTTATATTTTGGTTTCCTGAATTTGCACTTGGCAAATTAGATATCGCGGGGTGGAGCAGTGGTAGCTTGTCGGGCTCATAACCCGAAGGTCGTCGGTTCGAATCCGGCCCCCGCTACCAGGTCATTTCTTTTCTATCTTCTTATGTTCTGGTCAAACAATGCAGAAATTTACCAATAACTGGGAAAATCAGCTTAATACTAAATCTTTTGAGGCCACTAAGATACGTAACCTCAACCGATGATCTTTACAAACTGGCCCACAATAGTGTTGATGGAAAATGAGGCTGAAACAGGGCAAAAAACAATAATAATTATCTACTATGAAGAAATCTTACTATCAAAATCAAACAAGGGTTTTGAAGATATTGCAAAATTACCAGCCATTTAAACGGACATTTCAATTTGTACCAGCTATACCATAGTAATTCATCCTGTATTCAGCATGCTTTCTTGTTAAATATTTAAAATTATAAAATAATATTCTTATGTCTAAGAAAATTCTTAATAAAGCTCTTGTTTTGTTATCAGGTGGACAGGACAGCACTACCTGTCTGGCAGTGGCACTGGAAAAATTTCCTGACCAGGTAGAGGCAGTAGCTTTTGATTATGGCCAGCGTCACAGGATAGAGCTTGATTCTGCTAAGAAAATAGCTGGTATTGCCGGGGTCCATTTGGAAATTATAAATATAGATACAATATCAAAAATTACGGAAAATGCTTTAACAAGACATAATTGTACAATAAAAGAAAAAGATGGCGAGCTGCCGTCCACTTTTGTGGAAGGGCGGAACCTGATATTTTTAAGTTATGCAGCAATTTATGCAAAAACAAGAAAAATTAAGAATATATATACTGGAGTCTGTCAGACAGATTATTCCGGATACCCCGATTGCAGGAACGACTTTGTCAGGTCATTAAATAATACACTAAACCTGGCGATGGATTATCAATTTAAATTAATAACTCCCTTAATGTGGTTAAAAAAATCTGAAACAGTTCAGCTTATGCAGGATATGGATAAATTAGAGTGGTATTTATATACACATACCTGTTATGAAGGTCTTCGTCCGGCATGTGGTAAATGTCCAGCCTGTGTTTTGAGACTCAGGGGATTTTATGATGCCGGAATACAGGACCCTCTGGCTTATACGGCAGTGGATAACTAGTACCTGGCGCTCATTCCGCGATCTATTTCTCTTTTAGTATCTTTTTCTTTTAAGGAGTGGCGTTTATCATGAATTTTTTTGGCCTTAGCAATACCAATTTGTATTTTTACTTTGTTTTTTAATAAATATAGATTTAAAGGAACAAGAGTGAACCCTTTTTCGTTTATTTTGCCTGACAACTTCTTAATTTCTCTTTTGTGGGCAAGAAGCTTTCTGTCTCTTGTCGGATTTGGATTAAAACGATTTCCCTCTTTATACGGATTTATATGGCAGTTTATTAGCCATAGCTCATTGTCTATCACTCTTGCAAAACTTTCTTTAATAGTTGCCTTTCGTGCTCTTATTGATTTTACCTCACACCCCTTTAGAGCTATACCGACTTCAATTTTTTCAAAGATTTCATAGTTGTGAAAGGCTTTTTTGTTGCTGGTAATAAGTGATTTTTCGTTCATAGATTACATATTATATCAAACATTAATACAGGGCACGATATTTTATGGTGGGCTGTGATTTTTTTTATTTTTTAACAACTCTGGTGTGCTGATTACATTTCCTGATCTTTGTTATAATACAAAAAATGGATATGCGTATCATAAAAAAATATATTTTAACTCACTTCAAATGCAGATCGTGTGGTTCCTGCTGTTGTATAGAGGGTGGTGTAGTTTATATAAATATGCAGGAAGCCAGACAGATAGCAGAACTGTTAAACATCAGCAGGCTCTCTTTTATGAGTGAATATGTAGTTAAGGACTGGGGGTGGCTTATGATTTCAACGGAAAGACACAGGCCCGGATGCTTTTTAGACGAAGAAAATAAATGTCAGATATATGATGCCAGACCTTATGCATGTAAAACTTATCCTGACTGGCCGGAAATATGGGGTTCTATTGAGTCTTTATCAAAAGAAACAAAAATCTGCCCTGGTTTAAAGGCGGGATATCATAGTTATTTTTTAGATTGACGAACTGATTAATATAAATGATAAATGTCATTTATTAACGGTAGTTAAAGCTAATAAAAAAAAAATGAAGAAATGTGTTTGACAAATTCTGGAGATTTTTATATATTTGATCCTCGCACTTTTTAGTGTAGTTCTTTGATATTTCGATAGTTATAGATTAACCAAAAAAATACACAATTTCTTTGGACAGAAGAGTTATTGTTCATGAATCGTTTTTACTCAAGATAGTAAGGGCGTATGGAGGATCCCTTGGCATACAATATGATGAAGGACGTGACAAGCT
>JAAEMD010000154.1 GCA_024225875.1 bacterium | reverse complement strand
TATGACGTTTATATACCAGATCTTTATCAACACTATTGTGGGCCAGTTTGAATCTAATTTCAATAAAAAAACTATGATATAATCAGCTGACAACATTTAGTACATAACAGTTGTCAGGTTTTTAACATTAAAACAGCATATTGGAAATCGTGTAAAAAAATATATGCTGATTATCCAGGAGATAAAAATGTTTAAAAAAGTATTGATTGCCAATAGAGGTGAAATAGCTATAAGAATTATCAGAGCCTGCAGGGAACTGGGGATTCAGTCTGTAGCAATTTACTCTGAAGCGGACAAGTCTTCACTGCATGTCAGGCTGGCAGATGAGGCTATATGCATTGGTCCAGCCTCGCCTCAGGACAGTTATCTTAATATCCCTGCTGTCATATCTGCGGCAGAAGTTTCCGGTGCAGATGCTATTCATCCTGGTTATGGTTTTTTATCTGAAAATGCATATTTTAGTGAAATATGTGAAGCTCTTGGGATAGTTTTTATAGGAGCATCTCCGGAAAATATTCGTTTAATGGGAGATAAAAGCCAGGCTAAAAAGACAATGAAAAAAAATAATGTGCCTGTAGTCCCTGGTTCTGAAGACGTTATAAGGACTGAGAAAGATTTAGAAAAAGCAGCTGATACAGCAGGCTACCCGGTTATTATTAAGGCTTCTGCTGGCGGTGGTGGCAAAGGTATGCGGGTTGTAAAAGATGCATCTCAGCTGAAAGAGTCTTATTACTTAGCTTCTAATGAAGCTGAGTCTGCCTTTGGTAATGGAGAAGTTTACATTGAAAAATTCATTGATGAACCACGACATATAGAAATACAGATTTTATCTGATAAGAAAGGGAACTCTATACACCTGGGCGAACGTGACTGTTCCATACAGCGCAGGCACCAGAAATTAATTGAAGAATCCCCTTCTCCCTTTGTTGATAATTTAATGAGAGAGGAAATGGGAGCTATAGCTGTAAGAGCAGCAAAAGCAATAAAGTATCATGGTGCAGGTACAATCGAATTTCTGGTGGATAAGGATAAAAACTTTTACTTTATGGAAATGAACACACGTATCCAGGTTGAGCATCCGGTAACAGAAATGGTAACCTCAATAGACCTTGTTAAAGAACAGATTAGTATTGCGGCAACAGGCAGCTTATCTTTAAAACAGCAGGACATTTTATTATCAGGTCATTCGATTGAATTTAGAATTAATGCAGAAGACTATCTGCATAATTTTGTGCCCTGCCCTGGAAAAATAAACCTTTTTTATCCTCCAGGCGGTTATGGCGTAAGGGTTGATACTCATATTTATCCCGGATACAATGTTCCCAGCCAGTATGATTCTTTGTTAGGCAAGTTAATTGTCTGGGGAAAAAATAGAGAGGAGGCCCGGCTCAGGGCCATCAGATCTTTAGAAGAATTCATTATAGAGGGTATATCAACTACAATACCTTTTCATCAAAAAGTATTGCACAACAACAAATTTATAACAGGAAAATTTGATACAAACTTTATTGAGAAAAATTTTAGTTAGGATTATTTATGGGCAAACGTAACACAGGCAGAAAATTAGCTATGCAGGCACTTTATCAGTCGCTGGTACGTAAAGAGAGTATAGAAAGTATTATCCAGAATTTTCTCTCTGAATCTAATTATATGGAAGATACCAGAAACTGGGCAATAGCCCTGGCCAGAGATGTTAATAACAATAAAGACGAGTTAGACGCCTTGATTTCCAAATACTCCATAGACTGGGATATAAATCGTATAAACCCTATAGACCTTAGTATTTTAAAGATTGCTTTTTTTGAACTTCTGTATACAGATACCCAAAGCAGCGTTGTTATAAATGAGGCTATAGAAATCGCCAGAAAATATTCAACTGATGAGGCACCTAAATTTGTTAACGGTATACTGGGCAATTATTTAGTAAATCTAAAAAAAGAACAGAAGTGATCCCCATCAACAGCTGACACAGAAAATCAGCTGCCTGTATTTATTTTTATTAAATATCATTCACCATTTAACTGCCTGTAAAAAATAATAGTAAACTGGCCCACAATAGTGTTGATGGGAAATGAGGCTGAAACAGGGCAAAAAACAATAAGAATTATCTACTATAAGTGCTGCTCTTCGTCCTGAAACACTTGAGGCAAACATACTTAATAATTGATAATTTATTCTTCTTTTGCTGATGGTTATATGCTGGATCTTTGATTGCAATTGAAAAGGCAGCTCTGCATCTCTGGCATATAAATCGCTGGATGTGCCTGCTATCTGATTTTCTTTTATAAAAACCATACTTTTTAACCTTCTTATAGCTGGTACAAATTGAACTGTCCGTTTAAATG
>JAAEMD010000153.1 GCA_024225875.1 bacterium | reverse complement strand
GTTATAATCCTTTGATAAAACTTTTTAGGTCTTTACGACCCGCTCATTTCTTTTCTCACTGACCAATTTTCAAAGATCAAACTAAAATCTCTTTCCTGTCCCCCGAAGCGACCCCGTAAGGTCTGTCCTCCTGAAGACCGGCGAATAATGCATTAATTTAGAACCGATGTCAAACCTTATTTTTGTTTTTTTTAAACTCTTTTGTATCTCACTGATTTTTAAGCTTATTTTTAACAACATTTTATATGTTTTAAAAAAATATCCCATAAAACAAACCGTTTCCAATGAAAAACAATAATAATAAACCTATAACTGGATACCAGATTTATCATATATAAATAAATCTTTTCTGAAAAAATAGGTATCCTGTTCAAGATTAGATCTTAATCCATATAATAAAAACCTAGGATATCCTCTTGAATCCTGCAAAATAATATGCTCCAAATGCAAAAAGCCCTGACAATGTGTAATACACTATCAGGGCTTTTTGAAGAATAATCCGGCGGCGTTCTACTCTCCCACACAGTCTCCCATGCAGTACCATCGACGCTAAAGAGCTTAACTTCCGTGTTCGAGATGGGTACGGGTGTG
>JAAEMD010000152.1 GCA_024225875.1 bacterium | reverse complement strand
TAGCCTATTTGAAACAAAAAAACACGTCATAGACGTGTTTTTTTGTGTCTATTTTATTCTCAGGTCATTTTGTTTTTATCGGACAACAGTGCTATACAGAGTGTCTACAAAACGAGTAACAACAGACTATGTATATACCGAAATCGAGGCTGATTCAGAAGCAAAAGCAAAATGCAAATGTCAAAAACTAATTTTTGAAGGAGCTGATATTTTTGAAGATTTAAAAAATTGTGATCTGGATATGGATTTAAGTACCGATTTTCAGGATATAGAAGTTATGGGAACAATCGAGGTAAAAATATGAACAATATAATCAAAAACTCATTAACTACAATAGCCAATTATGTAGTTGATGACCAAGGCGAACAAGAAACATATAACGAACAGATTCTAGAGGGTAATAGTCCATTAGACTCTATCTTTTGGGAGGCAAAAAAAGCATTGCTTTTGACTGGCGAGCAGATCGAATATGAATTAATTGAGTTGCTTTGGTTATGGCATGTTTTTGGCGATATCCCTATTAATGAAAATGATGAGTTAGACACAGCCTTTTTCATTTGGGAAAAAGGAACTCATAGAGAAGGTATTTGGCACTGGTTTGAAGAACAGAACGAACAGGTTGTTGTAGGTGAAATGCTATATACAAATTCCGAATCAATGATTGATGAAGAGCTAGGAGTCTGTCGTTCTTAACGCTTTAAGATACAACTTTTTCTAAAAAAAACGCCACCACCAACCAAAGAACCATTTATTTATTTTACCTGAATATTTTTATTATACTCAACGGTAGATTACAGGTCTTTGTCAAAATATAAATACACAAGAGGTATTTGAAACCCAAATTGAATTTATTTAAGCTGTTATAGCAATTCGATGTAACCGCTTTAAATT
>JAAEMD010000151.1 GCA_024225875.1 bacterium | reverse complement strand
TTCATAATGGGGTTTGTTTCCCTGTAATACCTTTTTTAACACGGCTTCTTTTAATTGGATAGAATATCCCATATTTATCACCTCAATGCCCCAAATTTAATTTTTAATTGAGACGACATCTATCCTGACACAGGGGGGTATAAACTTCCATAAAAGCAAGGCCCGCTGAAGACGGGCCTACTTGTAAGCTCCTTTTCATTACCCCAAATAAAAAAACACTTCGTAGTAATAAATTCAAATCACCCAATAAGCCATTTGACACACACAACTCTTATGATATGGTGTTCTCCGTTTGTCCTAGGTAGTATTTGTATGATAAATAAGTAAATCCCCCGCCTCGCGGAAAAACAAGGTTACAAGGTATTACAGATAAAAACATAATAAAAAAGGACTTTTGAAGTATGCGTAGTTTTAAATTTTCATTGATAATTACAATTATCACAGCACTTTTATCGAGCTGTACAACCCTGCCTGCAAAACCAGAAATTCAATCGAATACAAACCGTATTTATTACCAAAATCAGAAGATAGGCATAAAAATTGATCTCCCAAAGGACTGGCAAATCTACACTTCCTATGACAGAGCACCAAAAAATTATAGAGAGGCATTTTTTGGTAAAGCCTCTAACTCGATAAACCAGTTTTTAAAAATTGACATAGAATTGCAATGTCAGTTATTATCTCCATGCTAATAACAAGCTTTATATTTGAGCGAGGGTGTGGTCTTATGTCGCCCCCATGGTCTTAGATTCATATGTTTAGTTG
>JAAEMD010000150.1 GCA_024225875.1 bacterium | reverse complement strand
ATTTCACTAAAAAAAGATAGTTTTAACAAGGAGAACTTCATCCTGGAATACGGACAAACTTCACTTGCAACGGACAGGTGCATAAATGTAATAAAACACTTCATCATAGAACCTGGACAAGATAGTTTTACCCAGGAACACTCACTGAAAAAAGATAGTTTTATCCAGGAAAACTCCATCCGTGAACCTGTACAAACTTCCCGGAAACCCAGGCAAACTTCACCTGCAATGGACAGTTTCATAAATGTAATGAAGTTCAGATTAACCATGTTTTCTATAAATGATCTTTATATCTTATCCATGGTTTCTGCAGATATTCGTGATATTACCTATGATTTTCGTGATAAATTGCATAACCTGGTATGGAACTATAATCTAAGTATGAATAAAATAGAAAGAAATCTTCCCAGTGACAATATAGCTGAACTTCAACGCAATTTCTTTTGCAATTTTCAGCAGGTACTGAAGTTAAACTGCCTGTGTTTATTAGATGATTATGAAAAACCCATAGCAATTTTTAAAGAGACGCTTTCCTGCAACAGTAAACCCATGAGGAAAAATGCATTAGAAACAATTATCAATATTCAAAGATATACTAAAACAAATATTTTTAATAAAAAGCAGATATTGCAGGTATTGTTGTCTCGGCTGCCAGATTCTCCCGACTTCGTCGGTGTAACCGCTAAAAAACCACAAAATGAGCCCGAGGAACCAAAAAGCCAAAATGTAGTGCGTAGCAATAATTGGCCCTGGAAACAAGTGCAGAATTTTGATATAATAAATCTAT
>JAAEMD010000149.1 GCA_024225875.1 bacterium | reverse complement strand
CAGACTGCGGGTAACTCATGGTTTTTTCATGTTATGTTCTGGGTTTTATTTCGGTTTGGGTATACATAACCAGCACCTACACGGTTATTAAAAAATTCATTCTGAATAAAATTAGTTAACCGATAAGAAATACCGACAACCCCCAAGATCTGTTTGTCAAATTCTGTTTCGCTTCTAGTAATGTCTTTTGGAATATAAATGGCCTGGAAATCATAATTAATTTTAGAGGACATTACTTTTTCATATTTAAAATTAAATTCATTGTTTAGAACTGTTGTGTTTAAATTACTTGTAAATAACTGAACCTGCAACCTATCTTCTATTTGTGGTAATTCAACAGCTCCAACTTTTGAAACACAAATCAATAAAAACAAAGCTATAAAGATATGTAATCGATTTTTTATCATTTTTTTCCTCCATCTCCAAGTTTAGTAGAATGAATGTTCCTATAAATCTACTTTTTCAGCAATAGGCCCAAAATCTCCTTCAATTTCTTTTTCAAACTGATATGTTTTTAGATTATAAAGCACAATTTTGGGATTACCCTTTTTTACAATCCTGTTTTCATCTCCGTTTTGCCCCCAGATCCATTCATATCCCGATAGGTTTAATGCCATGTATGGACCATGCACCTTAGCCATTCTTTCTAAGGCTAATGGATATCTCTTTTTTATACTCAACCCAAGTTCGCCAAAACCCACTAAAAAAGCAGTATAAAATCCACTAAATCTAGATAACCCTTCAAATTTTCAGGCGTAAAGGAGTTGCGATTTCTTGGGTTTCGGGCGAATGTAGTGACCCATGGAATATCCGATGTTG
>JAAEMD010000148.1 GCA_024225875.1 bacterium | reverse complement strand
ATTTTTTAGATGAGTTTCTTTGCGGTTTTTACCCTTATATAAGGGTGGCTTTCACACCACTAAATAAACGGTCGTTTTCTTTGTACTGGGGTAAATAACCTTAAGGTTTCTTACCCCAGAACCGACTTTTTTATTTAAAGAGTGTATCCCTTTTCATCATTCCCCCAGTCATACTTTAACTCACCTAATTTGCTCTCAATGAATTCCAGGTTATCTGCTATATCAGGGCCAACAAAGCCGTAGTTTTTTGGAAATTTTTCATACCAAAATTTGGGCTTGTAACCCTTTTTTGTCATTTCTTCTTTAAACTCTTTGATAGTTGGATAGCGAGATAGAGGCGATACATGTACACCTCCTTGAAAATCTACCCATAGAAGATGACTTGAAACGGCATCATCTAAAGGTCTAAATAACTCTGCTAATTCAGATGCGGTTGGATTATTATTGAGATCCACCTTTTTCATTTCATGTATAGCTTTTTCAGTCTTTTCAGCTTCGAGAGTATTAAAATAGCCGATATCTTCAAGTTGCTTTTTATGATATTCGATTTTCTGTTCGTAGTACTGTATTTTTTCAAGATGATATTTCGTATTGCTTTTTGAGTATTGTTTTTCCTGTTTTTTCATAATAACCTTCTTATTTAACGATTAGAAATAAAGATATTGGTAAATATCAAATTATGCGTTCAAAAGCCACTAAATGATTATTTTAATCCTTCCTT
>JAAEMD010000147.1 GCA_024225875.1 bacterium | reverse complement strand
GTACCTGCCACAATATGGATTTAAATCCTTGCATGTTGGTCGTTGACTTGAGTGCAGTATCATCATTCTTTCAAGTGCATGCTTTTGGTACATATTCCCATTAACGCTTTGCACTTTCTTTTATTTTCCTGTTTTGGAATACTCTTATTTTACCTTTATTTTGTGCCTGTGAACATGGTTTGCTGGGCTGCGTCAGCAAGCCCTATTTAATAAAAAAATAAAGCTGGATGTTGCCAGGGTAGGTGTGGTTTTTCCAGTTTATTTTTTTGGGCTGCCGGAAATTGTCAGTAATTTTTTAGATAAACTAAAGACCAGCAGGTATTTTTTTGTTGTTATTAATTATGGGATGATACCGGGCCCGGTTTTAAAGCAGGTTGAAGGTATCTTAAAAGAGAATAAAGTACATTTATCTGCCGGATTTAAAATCAGGATGCCGGATAATTATATACCCCTGGTAAAGGCCTTTTCAGAAAAAAAGCAGCAGAAAATATTTGAACGTGAAAAAAGCAGGATCAAAGAAATATCTGCAATTATAAGAGAAGAAAAACACTATATGGAAAAAGAGAGCTTTCTGTTTAACTGGTCCTTGAAGTTTTTATATAATGTGTTTTTAAAGAAACTTTCATTTAATGATCGTAATTTCTGGGTAGATAAAAGGTGTGATTATTGTGGTCTATGTCAGAAAATATGTTCTGTGAATAATATAACAATCAATGACAGCTCTATTTTATGGAATGGTTCTTGTCAGCAGTGCTTAGCCTGTCTTCAATGGTGTCCTAAAGAGGCTGTCCAGTATAAAAACAGTACAATTGGACGGGTTAGATATCGAAATCCGGAAGTTAAAGCTACAGATTTATTGCGTGATATATCAAAAGAGCAGGTAAAACAGTGAAATTTTTTTGAAATTAATTTAAAATAATCTTCATAAACTAATAATTACTTTGCCCTTATTAAATGCGGAGGTTAGAATATAATGATCAATCGTTATATGAATTATAAGTTTAGCATAGTATATTTTCAGGAGTGATATGACATGGCTACTAAAAAATTACCTTTTACAAAAGAACAAATAGAAAAAATGATGGAGCGTTACCCCACACCATTTTATATTTATGATGAAAGAGCAATTCGAGAGAATGCACGTCATTTTTTGAAAGCGTTTTCGTGGATGCCTTCTTTAAAAGAATATTTTGCTGTTAAGGCAAATCCTAACCCTTATATATTAAGAATATTACAGGAAGAGGGTTTTGGTGCTGACTGTAGTTCTATGCCTGAACTGATTATGTCTCAAAAAGTCGGGATTCTGGGCGAAAATATAATGTTTACATCCAATGATACGCCAGCAGAAGAGTTTGAAAAAGCAAAAGCGCTGGGTGCAATAATTAACCTGGATGATATAAGTCATATAGATTTTATAGATAATAAATCAGGTTTACCAGAGCTTATATGCTTTAGATATAATCCGGGCCCTTTAAGGGCAGGCAATGTTATCATAGGTAATCCTGAAGAGGCAAAGTATGGATTTACTAAAGACCAGCTTTTTACCGGTTATGCTGCGGCTAAAGAGAAAGGTGTGAAGCGTTTTGGTCTGCATACTATGATAGCATCAAATGAACTTGACTATACATATTTTGTTGAAACAGCAGATATGCTCTTTGACTTGGTGTTAGAAATTTATAATAAACTGGATATTAAGATTGAGTTTGTGAACCTTGGCGGAGGTATAGGGATTCCATATAATCCTGATCAAGAACCGGTGGATCTTAATCTTACAGGCCAGGAGATTAAGAAAGTTTATGATCAGAAAATATTAAACAGAGGTCTGGATCCTGTGAAAATATTCTGGGAATGCGGACGTATGATAACAGGACCTTTTGGGTACCTGGTATCTAAAGTTTTACACAAAAAGGATACCTATAAAAAATATATTGGTCTGGATTCCTGTATGGCTAACCTTATGAGGCCAGGCCTGTATGGTGCGTACCATCATATTACAGTTTTAGGAAAAGAGAACGCACCAGCTGATCATATATATGATGTTACAGGCTCTTTATGTGAAAATAATGATAAATTTGCAATAGATAGAAAACTGCCCAAAATTGATGCTGGCGATGTTTTAGCTATACATGATGCAGGTGCTCATGGTCATTCTATGGGCTTTAATTATAATGCCAAGTTGCGTTCTGCAGAGTTATTGTTAAAAGAGGATGGTACGATAAAGCAGATAAGAAGGGCAGAAACTATAGATGACTATTTTGCTACTCTGGATTTTAGTGAGTTATAATAAATGATCGGGATATTATATTTTATTCTGGGTGGTTTGGCAGGTATGTTCAGCGGATGCCTTGGTATAGGCGGGGGTATTATTTTAGTGCCTGTACTGGTATTTATTTTTGGCTTAACTCAACATCAGGCGCAGGGAACGACTCTGGCGTTAATGGTACCTCCTATAGGATTATTAGCAGCCTGGACTTATTATAAACAGGGCTATGTTGATCTTAAAATAGCTTTTTTTGTTGCTATAGGTTTTTTTCTGGGCGGTTTATTTGGTGCAAAAATTGCAGTTATTATTCCAGAACCTGTTCTTAAAAAAATATTTGGTGTTTTAATGATATTTACAGGTATAAAGATGTTTTTTTAGTCTAAGGATAATAAAAAATGAAATTTAATGAAACTTCGATATCCGGCCTTTATATAGTAGAACCAGTTTTCTTTGGTGATGATAGAGGTTATTTTTTTGAAGCTTATCATAAAGAAAAATTTTCTAAAGCCGGGATAGATACTGTTTTTGTTCAGGATAATCAGAGTATGTCTAAACAGGGAACTTTAAGAGGTTTACATTTACAGACAGAGCCTGTAGCTCAAGCAAAGCTGGTCAGGGTTCTAAGCGGTAAGATTTTTGATGTTGCCGTAGATTTGAGAAGAGGATCTCCGACCTTTTGTAAATGGATTGGAGCGACATTGTCGTCAGAAAACAGGCAAATGTTGTATATTCCTCCGGGTTTTGCTCATGGCTTTTATGTTTTAAGCGATATGGCCGAGGTTTCTTATAAGTGCGGAGATTTTTATGCTCCAGAGCATGAAATGTCTATTACCTGGAACGACTCTGATATTGGCATAGAATGGCCATTGGTTAGCGGAGTGGATCTGTGTATTTCTGAAAGAGATAATAAGGCGAAGAGCTTTAAGGAATTTCTCAAGCTCTAATTTAAGAATTAATATAGATAAAAAAGGAGAGGTTATTGATGGATTGTAATAAACGCAGCTATTGCGGTTTTTTATCAAAAAAAGATACAGGTAAAACAGTAACAGTTTCTGGCTGGGTTGATACGGTAAGGGATCATGGGAACTTGCTTTTTATCCATCTCAGGGATATTAAAGGTGTTGTTCAGGTGGTTTTTGATCCGGACAAAGATGTTGATGTTTATAAGACTGCTGAAAGTCTTAGAAGTGAATATGTGGTGGAGCTGACTGGAAGT
The DNA here is from genome assembly GCA_024225875.1 of bacterium. Lineage (GTDB taxonomy): Bacteria > Margulisbacteria > Marinamargulisbacteria > JAAEMD01 > JAAEMD01 > JAAEMD01. Next base: position 1,911 of record JAAEMD010000147.1, on the reverse strand, counting down.
GTTGCGCTTAGAAATGAGGACGCAGTAAACCCCAATATTAAGTCAGGTGAAATAGAGATAATATGTACGAGGCTGTCGTTGATAAATAAAGCAAAAACACCGCCTTTTAATATTACTGAGAAGGATATGATGGGTAATGATGCACCTGTTTTTAATGTAGATGAAGATATAAGACTGAAGTACAGATATCTGGATCTCAGGCGGCCTGCAATGCAGCAGAAAATCATTGCCAGGTATAAAGCTATCAAGGTAATAAGAGATTATCTTGATGAAAATGATTTTATAGAGGTCGAAACTCCCTGTCTTACAAAGAGTACACCAGAAGGAGCTAGAGACTACCTTGTTCCGAGCAGAGTACATGAAGAGAAGTGTTATGCTCTGCCTCAGTCTCCGCAACTGTTTAAGCAGCTTTTAATGACCAGTGGTTTTGAGCGATATTTTCAGGTTGCAAGATGTTTTAGAGATGAGGATCTCAGACCAAACAGACAGCCGGAATTTACTCAGCTTGATATGGAGATGTCTTTTGTTAATGAGCAGTGTATCCAGGATTTGTTAGAAGGTCTGGTTAAGCGCGTTTTTGAAAAGTCCGGTTATTCTGTAAAGATGCCTTTTGCAAGGCTTACTTATGAAGAGGCTGTTTCAAAATATGGTAATGATCATCCTGACTTGAGGTTTGGGTTGGAGATGGTGGATGTTACTGACTTATTACCTGATGTTAACTATAAGATTATTAACTCTATTGTTAATAGTGGAGGCCTGGTTAAAGGTCTGAATATAAAAGGCCAGGCAGGCCATTTAAGTAAAAACATCCTTCAGGAGGAGTTAGCAAAGAAAGTTATCCCTCAACTGGGTGGTAAAGGGATGACCTGGATGAAGATGGAGGAAGGCCGCCTTAATTCCAATATTGTTCAGTTTTTTACTGACGATGAACTGGCTGATCTTGTGGAACGTATGGATGCCGAAAACGGAGATGTTCTGGTTTTTATAGCAGATATTGATCATTCTAAAGTTAATGAGGTCTTAGGTAAATTTCGTTTATATATAGCAGAACGGCAGGGTATGATACCGGATGATACGTACGCTTTGTGCTGGATTACGGACTTTCCTATGTTTGAAAAGTTTGAAGGAAAACTTACATCCATGCACCATCCGTTTACAGCACCTCAAATAGATATTACAGGTTTGAGTACAGAAGAAGAACTGTTATCTGTTAAAGCCAGAGCATATGATCTGGTCATCAATGGTGAAGAGGCTGGCGGCGGTAGTATTCGTATTCACAGTCCGAAAGTTCAGGAGCAGGTTTTCAAAATTTTAGGATTAAAAGAAGAAGAGATAAAAGAAAAATTTGAATTTTTCATCAATGCCCTTGAATATGGAACTCCCAGTCATGGCGGTATTGCTATTGGTTTGGACAGGTTGATCTCTATTTTACTAAGAACAGAATCAATTCGTGATGTTATTGCATTTCCAAAAAACAGAATGGCATTTTGTCCTTTAACTGGAGCTCCGGACTTTGTTGCAGATAATCAGCTTAAAGATCTTAACCTGAAATTCATTAGAGATTTAAGCTGAGATTTCAAATTAAAAAAGAATATGCGGTAAAATTTAGTCTTAAAGCTTTTTTCTTGTGATTTTGAAATCAATTTGCTATGATTCTATGCTAAATATAATTACTGATTCTCGTAGTATTTTTTAAGTCTGGAGAGGTACCCAAGTGGCTGAAGGGGACGGTTTGCTAAACCGTTAGTGTTCGTAAGGGCAGCGAGGGTTCGAATCCCTCCCTCTCCGCCAGAAACCTCCACTTTTGCTAAAAGCGATTTCGCAAAGAACTAATCCAAAGTAATAATATACTGCTAACTAAATATCCAAAGCTTTAAAGCAGATATCAAATCTCCCTTCATCATAAATAAT
>JAAEMD010000146.1 GCA_024225875.1 bacterium | reverse complement strand
GGACCTTTACAGTTTTTCTGATCTCTTTAACGAGGGTTTTGAAAAGCTTTGTTCTATCAGAGATCAAAGCCGATTCTTTTAGTATAGAGTCTTTTATTTTTTCCGGATCATAAAAATCGGGGATAAATGTTTTGTTTAATTTCTCTCTGATAAACTCTGCGATACTTCTTCCTGAAATGGTAGCTATAGCCCCAGCAAAAAGCACAAAGATCATATGACCTGGTAAAAAATAATATGGAACCAGCATTAATCCCAAAATAATAGCTGTAGTAATTAAATAAGCTCCCGTTCTTGTAATCATTAACTGAATATTCATTAATTCGTGTTTTGTAATGGCATAGGCATAAAATCCGAGTACTCCTATAGAAGCTAAAGTTGTATATTTGTTCAATTCAACAAAACCCAGTGCAGGTAATATGTAAGAAAACGTCAAGCCAATAAGCAGCCCAGTCAAACAACCGATAAAAATATTCTTAATCTGGTTTTTACCTTTATCATTTGCGTGTCTGTATTTTTGAATAAAGTTAAACAAAGCATAGCCAACTCCAAACAACAAATATAGCCCATTTATATTGTAGATTATGCCGTATTTAAAGTTTAAGCCAGCTTGAGTCAATTCGGCTGATTTCACATATGATTTGAAAGGAAGTGAGCAGATAAAGAATATTATTAATAAAATGTGAAAAGCAGCTTCTAATTTAGATATTCCAAAATCTTTTCTATGAAGACTCTTGCTAAAAAGGATTAGTGTTGGGGGAATGAAAACTCCCCAAAAAACTATTATTCTCGTCCACAATAAAGAATCTTTTGAAATAAAAGTAATACCAAATGATAAAACCCAGAAAGACAGCGCTGTTGCAAAGGCAAAATAAGAAATATTGTCAGGGTGCTTTGGGTCCCTGGTCCAAACAAATAGCCCCATCGAAAAATTTATTACAAAAGCTAAAGATAAATAAATAAATTCTGTCATAGCCTGTTAATATAATCTACCAGTTTTTTCAGGATTTCTAACCAATCTTTATCAAAACTATAGATTTCCCAGACGATAGGTTCAAAAGCACCATTAACTTTTTTTCCATATGCAGGAAAGTAAACATCCGCCAGAATATCTTTAATCAATCCTACACGTTCATAAACAGATTGTAAGTGAGTGGTGTTTTTCTCTCTTATGCTAAAAACTTTTTCAGCTCCCATTTTATGCATAAAAGTAATCATATTTCTAACTAATAGCTCAAAAAAAAATGTCATTTGCTAAGAATGTTGATAACTCAACCGAATTCGCCAGTGTGATTTTATGGTGGGCCGAGCAAGAGTTTACTATTGTTCCATATTCAATAGGCAGTTGATTGTTTTGAGTTTTGAATATTATTCTTACCGCTCCAGTAATTTTAGCCTCTTGCTTTTTAATGCAAAGATAGTGAGAAGTCGGGTCAAACATTCTATCAATTTCCGAATCAAATCCAACAATGCCTTCTTTTTCTACAGCCTGCTTATAAACTTCTCTAATTTCCTCAACACTGTCTTTATTATTTTTTGAAACTGAATCTATATGGTGAGCTGAAAGCTGTTTATCAGTAACTTTAAATACATGCTCTGCTTTTAAAAGAAGAATGTTTTTTTGTTTAGTTTCTGTGTTTTGATCTGAAACTTTTTTTCTGACTTTAAAAGCTATATCTTCAGCTTTCAAAACTACTTTAGGTTCGGAAGCAGCAGATGGAGAGCTTATTGATTCTATTATAGCTGAGGT
>JAAEMD010000145.1 GCA_024225875.1 bacterium | reverse complement strand
TTAGCAAGTACCATCAAAACAAAGGCCATATCAATTAAAAAATCAACATTTATGGATGTAACTGAACTTTCGAAGTACAGTCCAACTCTGTCTTCACCGGGAAGTATGTGATCGGGAAGTTTGTGATAATGACTAATATCTTCGCTGTTTTTTTCATTCCGACCTAATTGACGCCTATCTTCGCTGGTTCTTTCAGGCAGACCTATTTGACTACTATCTTCTTTTTTTTCATACCGATCTAATTCCTTATTTATTTTTTTTAATGCTCTCGTCAGAATCATATTGAAATCACTGGCCCTGTAGCCTGACACTGGTTCCAAAGGAAGAATTAATGTTAAAATCATATGCAAATTTCTATCATAAAATTCATTGCCCTTTAAAAGTTCAATTTCAAAGTGGTTATCAAATAAAGCTTCTTTATGAAAATAAATTCCTGACACAGTTTTCAGAAACCTGGGGATGTCCTGTTTCAGGATTTCAACAGTGTTTGAGAATTTGAATATAATATTAACTATGTCATCCGGGACTTCCAACATATCCTTTGTGCTGTTCCGTACATACCAGGCGGCTATT
>JAAEMD010000144.1 GCA_024225875.1 bacterium | reverse complement strand
TTAAAAATGGCAAAAGAGACGTTTGAGAGAAATAAACCACATTTAAATATAGGAACAATAGGGCACGTAGATCATGGAAAGACCACATTAACAGCAGCGATAACCAGAGTATTATCGTCAATAGGGTGTGCAGAGTTCAAAGCATATGATGCAATAGATGCAGCACCTGAGGAGAGGGAGCGGGGAATAACAATAGCAACAGCGCATGTTGAGTATGAGACAGAGAACAGACACTATGCGCACGTAGACTGTCCAGGACATGCTGACTATGTAAAGAATATGATAACCGGAGCAGCTCAGATGGATGGAGCGATACTGGTAGTAAGTGCAGCAGATGGAGCTATGCCACAGACGAGTGAGCATATATTATTAGCAAGACAGGTAAATGTACCGTATATAGTAGTATTTATGAACAAGACAGACATGGTAGATGATGTGGAGCTGATAGAGCTGGTAGAGATGGAATTAAGGGAGTTATTAAGTAAGTATGAGTTTCCTGGAGATGACATACCGTTTATACAGGGGTCAGCATTAAAGGCGCTGGAGTCTGCAGATCCTGGAAGGGAATCGGAGGATGCAAAGTGTATCTGGGAGTTAATGGATGCAGTAGACGATTATATACCGGTACCTGAGAGGGATATCGACAAGCCGTTTTTGATGCCTGTAGAAGATGTATTCAGTATAACGGGACGAGGCACAGTAGGAACAGGAAGAATAGAGAGAGGTTTGATCAAGGTAGGAGAAGATGTAGAGATAGTAGGGATAGTAGAAGAAACAAGAAAAGTGACAGTAACAGGAGTAGAGATGTTCAAGAAGTTACTGGATGAAGGCAGGGCGGGAGATAATGTAGGAATCCTGTTAAGAGGTGTGGAGAAAGAAGATTTGACCAGAGGACAGGTACTGGCCAGGCCAGGCAGCATAACACCACATAAGAAGTTTAAAGCAGAGGTGTATGTTTTAAAGAAAGAAGAGGGAGGAAGACATACTCCATTTTTTAAGGGGTACCGACCTCAGTTTTATATAAGAACGACAGATGTAACAGGATCGATAGAGTTACCAGAGGGAGTAGAGATGGTAATGCCTGGAGACAGTGTTAATATGGTAGTGGTGCTTATATCGTCTATAGCTTGTGAGGCCGGGTTAAGATTTGCTATAAGAGAAGGTGGCAGAACAGTAGGGGCGGGAGTAGTTACAGAAATTATTGAGTAAGGAATGATGGGATGGCAAAAACGCAAGATAGAACAGAAAATAAAATAAGAATAAGGTTGAAGGGTTTTGACTACAGAGTATTAGATCAATCTGCCGAAAAAATAGTAGTAACAGCACAGAGGTCAGGAGCTAAGGTTATAGGGCCTGTTCCTTTGCCAACCCAGAAAAAAGTATGGTGTGTTTTAAAATCCCCCCATGTAAATAAAAGGGGTGGAGAGCATTATGAAATAAGGATACATAAGCGTCTAATAGATATACTGGATCCTCCATCAACAACCGTTGATGCTTTAATGCAGCTAAACCTCCCTGCAGGGGTAAATATAGAGATTAAGTTGAATTAAGGGTTGTTTATAAAAAAGTATAAAAAGACACTTGGTGTGTCTTTTTTAATGCCAAGGGATGAAAATGAAAAAGATAATTGTTGGAAATAAAGTAGGGATGACACAGCTGATAGATAAAGACGGGATTGTAACTCCTGTTACAGCAGTAAAGGTTAGTTACTGCAGCGTAATTAAACTGATAGATATGGAGAAGCAGGGCTATAATGCTGTGCTGGTAGGTTATGATGAAAAAAATGAAAATAAATGTAATAAAGCGGAAAAGGGTTTTTTTGATAAGCTAAAGGTTTCTCCGGTTAAATATTTGACAGAGGCCAGGCTGGATGATTTATCGGGTTATGCCCAGAAGAAGGAAATAACGGTAGATACTTTTGAGAAAAATGAGCTGGTTAGTGTTCGGTCTAAGTCAATGGGTCGAGGTTTTGCCGGGACTGTAAAAAGACATAATTTTAGCTGCGGCCCCAAAACACATGGTTCAAAAAATTATAGAAGGCCTGGTTCAATAGGCGGTGGTACTGATCCCGGGAGAGTGTTTAAGGGTAAGAAGATGCCAGGTAGATATGGCAATGAGTATGTAACTATAAAAAATCTACAGGTTTTAGATATAGATAATGAAAACAGGACAATTTACTTAAAGGGCGCTGTTCCTGGAAAAAGAAATACTGTTGTAGAAATATATAAGAAGTAAGGTGTTTTAAGTATGAAAATAAAGATAGTTGATATTAGTAATAATGATGTAGGCGAGTTTGAGTTGAAACTGCAGCCCCGTGAATATAATGATCAGCTTGAACATCAGATATATTTAGTGGATAAATATCAGAAAGCAAAAAAGAGGCAGGGCACTCGCAGCGTAAAGAATCGATCTGTTATTAATGGCGGAGGAGCAAAGCCATTTAAACAAAAAGGCACAGGTCGAGCCAGAAGAGGGACTGGGAGAAGTCCTTTGATTAGAGGTGGGGCTGTTATATTCGGTCCGTCAAACAGAGATTTTTCTATAAATATAAATAATAAAGTAATAAAAAGTGTAATTAGAAGTGTTATGGAGCAGAAAAAAGAAAAAATTTGTCTGCTTGATATAAAGGAACAAGAGAAGATAAAAACAAAACAGTTAGCTGCATTGTTAAAAAACGATAAAAATGCAGTTATTATGTTTGAAGATAAGGAAGAAAACCTTTATAAGGCTGGACGTAATATTCAGAATTGCAGGCTGTTAGAGGTGAAATCGGTTCAGATCGAAGATGTATTAAGAGCGGAGAAAGTGCTCGTTACAGTCAAGGCAATGAAAAAAATGGAGGAAGTGCTGGTAATATGAAAAATGTACTGAAGAATCCAGTTATCTCAGAGAAAGCGGCTGAAGAGATAAAAGAAAATAGATATGTTTTTGAAGTTGGCATTGACTGCAATAAGATAGAAGTGAGAGATTTTATTGAAAAAACATATAAAGTTGTTGTAGAAAAAGTTAATATTATGAATAAAAAAGGCAAGAAGCGGCGCAGAGGAAGAATAGTAGGCATGACAAAGAAAAGAAAAAAGGCATATGTTACATTAAAAGAAGGTCAATCTATTGATGAAGTAAAGGTAATGTTTTAGGAGAAAGAAATGGGAACAAAGCAATATAAACCAACGTCACCGGCAATAAGAAACAGGAAAACTCTGGATTATGAAGAGATTACATCAACTGAGCCGGAAAAATCACTCCTTCTAGTATTGAATAAGAAAGCCGGTCGGAATAATTCCGGTAGAATAACTGTCAGAAGCAGGGGTGGTGGAGTAAAGCGACTATACAGAAAGGTAGACTTTAAACGGGATAAGCATGATATTTCAGGAAAAATAAAAACTATAGAATATGATCCTAATAGAACGAGTAATATATCTCTGGTACAATATGCAGATGGTGAGAAAAGATATATAATTTCACCTAATAAAGCGAAGCCTGGAGATAAGGTGCTGGCTGGATCAAAAGCAGACGTTAAGATAGGAAATACGCTGAAATTGTCAGACATTCCAACAGGCTCTATTATCCATAATGTTGAGTTGACTATCGGTAAGGGAGGGCAGGTTGCCCGCTCAGCTGGTACCAAGGCAGTATTAATGGCTAAGAGTAAAAAATATGCTACAGTTAAGATGCCATCAGGCGAGGTGCGGTTGATAAATGTTGACTGTAAAGCGACTATTGGAGAAGTTGGTAATGCTGAGAAAAGAAACACACAAAGAGGCAGAGCTGGAAGTACCAGATGGGCGGGAAGAAGACCTAAGGTGAGAGGTTCTGTAATGAACCCTTGTGATCACCCGCATGGTGGTGGTGAAGGCAGGGCCCCTATAGGGCTGGCTGGGCCAAGAAGTCCATGGGGGAAGCCAACTTTAGGGTATAAAACCAGAAACAAAAAGAAAAAATCAACTAAGTTTATAGTAAAGAGAAGGAAATAGGAGGCTAGCGTTGGGAAGATCAGTTAAAAAAGGGCCATTTGTTGATGAACATTTGCTGGAGAAAGTAGAAAAGTTGAATGCAGATAATCAAAAAAAACTAATTAAAACATGGTCGAGAAGATCAACTATCGTTCCAGATATGATAGGGCATACGATAGCTGTACATAATGGGAAAAAACATATCCCGGTATATATTCTTGAAAATATGGTTGGTCATAAACTGGGAGAGTTTTCTAAAACTCGAACATTTAAAAGCCATTCTGGAGGGAAGAGGTAATTGAAGAAAATAATTGAGCCTGCAGCGGTAGCAAAGGCAAGTTATATATTGATGTCTCCATATAAAATTAGAAGAGTAGCTAATTTAATTAGGGGTAAAAAGATTGAGGAAGTAAAAGCAATTTTAAAAAGTCTGCCTCATAGATCATCTGAAGTATTGTATAAGGTAGTTATGTCCGCGGTTGCTAATGCAAAGAACAATTCTAATCTGGATGAAGAAGGTTTGGTACTGTCTCATGTAATGATAAATGAAGGCCCAAGATCAAAGCGTTTTAAGCCCAGGGCAAGAGGCAGGATATTTGGAATCATTAAAAGACAAAGCCATATATATGTAGGGCTAGATGTAGTAAAAGGAGGAGTATAGTGGGGCAGAAAGCGCATCCAAGGTCGTTGAGACTGGGAATAGTAAAAGACTGGGATTGTAACTGGTTTGCAACAAAAGACTACGCTGATTTAGTTGTTGAAGATTTTACAATCAGACAGTATTTAAAAGGTGAACTGAAAAAAGCCGGCCTGGCAAGTATATATATAAGCAGGAAAGCAGAATTAATTGAGGTTAATGTAAAGGTTTCCAGGCCCGGGGTGGTGTTTGGTAAAGGGAATAAGGATACGGGCTATTTAGTTCAGGATTTAAAGAAAAAGCTGGACAAAGATGTAACAATAAAAGTAACAGACATTAAACATCCGGATTTAAATGCAAAGTTGCTTACAGAATGGATAGTTTTTCAACTTGAAAGAAGGTCTCCTTTTAGGAGGTCTATGAAAACGGCTGTTCAAAAAGCAATTAGAGCTGGTGTCAAGGGTGTCAGGGTGGCCTGTTCAGGAAGGTTAGCTGGAGCAGAGATAGCCAGGACTGAGTGGTATAAAGAGGGTAAGGTTCCTTTGCAGACATTTAGAGCAGATATAGATTATGCTTTTTCCGAAGCATTAACTACATATGGGAAAATAGGTGTTAAATTGTTTTTATATCATGGCGATATAATAAATAAAAAAGAAGGTTCGGTTTTAGTTAATAAGTAGGGAGTAAAACGTGTTAATACCAAAAAAAACAAAATATAGAAAAACACAAAGAGGTAGAAATAGAGGTAAAGCAACTGTAGGGTGCTACATATCATTTGGCGATTATGCATTGCAGGCACTTGGATGTGCCTGGATAACAGAGCGACAGATAGAAGCTGCACGTAGAGCAATGACCAGGTTTATTAAACGTGGAGGAAAAATCTGGATAAGGATATTTCCGGATAAGAGTATAACCAGGCTGCCTGCAGAAACTCGTATGGGAAAAGGTAAAGGCTCTCCTGAATTCTGGGTGGCGCCAGTAAAGCCAGGAACTATATTGTTTGAACTAAGTGGTGTAAGTGAAGAAGTAGCAAAAGAAGCATTCAGACTGGCAGCACATAAATTATCTGTTAAAACTAAATTCCTGGTAAAAACGTAACCGGATGGAGTAATGTCATAATGAGTAAAGACGAGATAAATGAATTAGAATTAGAAGTTAAGAAAAAAGAAGAGTTATTGAGAAACTATTATTTTAAACTGGTTTCTAATGAGTTGAAAGATAATTCTCAAATAAGAAAAACAAAAAAGGAAATAGCTGGGTTAAAGACCAGGATAAATGCAAAAGGAGAAGATGGCTAAAATGGTTCCAGAAAGGAATAAAAGAAAAACTAAGATGGGTTATGTAGTAAATAGATCCGGTAAAGAAACTGTAGCTGTTAAAATTGAATCTTTAGCCAGATATCCAGTATATGAAAAAGTATATAAAGCATCTAAAACATATATTGTGCACAATAATGAAGAAAAAGCTCTGGTAGGAGATAAGGTCAAAATAATGGAGTGCAGGCCTTTAAGTAAAAGAAAAAACTGGAGAATAGTAGAGATTATAAAAACGGGCAATACTAATAATAAGTGATATTTATTAATTTTAGAAAGGCATATATCAAATGATACAGGCAGAAACGAAGTTAAAAATAGCAGATAATTCAGGTGCAAAAGAAATACTGTGTATAAAAGTACTGGGTGGATCGAAAAAAAGGTATGCAAGAGCAGGCGATATAATCGTGGCTGTAGTAAAGAAGGCAATATCGCAGGGGCAGTTTAAAAAGAGCGATATAGTAAAAGCTGTAGTAGCAAGAACAGTCTCTAAGATAAAGAGAAGTGATGGAACAACAGTAAGGTTTGATGATAATGCTGCAGTTATAATAGATAAAGACGGAAACCCAAAAGGAACTAGAATATTTGGCCCTATTCCAAGGGAATTGAGAGATAAAAATTTTATGAAAATAATATCATTAGCATCAGATGTTATATAAATATAATTGGAGACAAAAGTGCAAAAGTTAAAAACAGGCGATACAGTAGTAATAACTAATGGCAGGGATAAAAGTAAGTCAGGAAAAATAGTCCTGGTAAACCGTAAGAAAAAGACTGTTATAGTCGAGAAAGTTAATATGGTAAAAAAGCACAAAAAAGCAACTCAAAATACCAAAGCTGGAATTATTGAGACCCCGTCTCCGGTAAGCTCCTCAAAAGTAAAGCTGATTTGTCCTGAAACTGGTAAACCTTCAAGGGTAGCAGTATGTTTTGTTGCGGGTAAGAAGAAGAGAAAGGCAAAAATAAGTAGTGCTATATTTGATTAGGGTGTGATTTGAATGTCATTGGTAAAAGAACAATATAAAAATAAAATAATTAAACTGATGCAGGAAAAGTATAACTATGCAAACGTTATGCAGGTACCTAAGTTAGTTAAAATAGTTTTAAATAGAGGTCTTGGTGAATCAAGTACGAACTCAAAAGTAATAGAAATAACTGTTGATGAGTTGAAAAAGATAACTGGTCAGACGCCTGTATTAACAAAAGCAAAAAAAGCCATATCTAATTTTAAAATAAGAGAGGGGCAGGTAATAGGCTGTAAAGTAACCCTTCGTTCAGATAATATGTATGATTTTTTTACGAAACTAATTAATATGGTTTTACCAAAGATACGAGATTTTAGAGGTGTTCCTGTTAATAGTTTTGATGGTAGAGGAAACTATACATTCGGAATAAAGGAAAGCTTCCTTTTTCCTGAGGTAAATGCAGATAATGTTGATAAAATAAGAGGTTATGATATAACAATTGTGACGTCTGCGCATACAGATGCAGAAGCGTATGATTTATTAAGTTTTTGTGGAATGCCATTTAGGAAGAAATAAGAGAGGTTCCAGGAAAACACATAGAAAAGAAAGGTAGAAAAATGGCAAAAATTTCAATGATATGGAGAAATAAGAGACGTAAGAAAATACAGTATAGAAATAGATGTAATATTTGTGGTAGACCAAGGGGTTTTATCAGATTCTTTGGTTTATGTAGAATATGTTTTAGAACTTTAGCAAGTAGCGGACAATTGCCTGGTGTCAGGAAATCATCATGGTAATAAATGGAGGAAACAATGGCAATAACTGATCCAATAGCAGATATGTTTACAAGAATAAGGAATGCACTACAGGAAAAGCATGAAGCTTTAGTAATGCCTCATTCAAATATAAAAGCGTCAATAGCAAAAATATTGAAAGAGGAAGGCTTTATAAAAAGTTATGAGAAAAAAGAGAAGAGTAAGTTGAGTTTTTTGAAAATAGTTCTTAAGTATGATGATGAAGGAATCCCTGTTTTAAGTAAAATAAAAAGAGTTAGTAAGCCTGGTAAGAGAATTTATGTGCAAAAGAAAAATGTGCCAAAGGTATTAAATGGTTTTGGCATTAGCCTGTTATCTACATCAAAAGGGATTTTATCTGGTAGAGAGGCCAGATTAAATAATGTAGGTGGTGAGTTAATAGGTATAACTTATTAAGCGGGGTAAAGAAAAGTGTCTAGAATTGGTGAAAAAACTATACAAATAGAAGATGAAGTTAATATCGTAGTTGATGGACAGAATGTTAATGTAACAGGACCTAAGGGTAACTTAACGTGTGAAATTGATACTTCTATAGAGATTAAACAAGATGCAAATGAACTTCGTGTTCTCAGAAAATCTGAGAATAGAGAGGTGCGGGCCAGACAGGGATTGTATAGAGCTTTAATTGCAAATATGGTGACAGGTGTTACAAAAGGGTTTGAAAAGCAGCTTGAGTTAAATGGCATAGGATACAGGGTACAGTTACAGGGAAAGGATCTGCTGTTTAGCATAGGATATTCTCACCCTGTAGTAATAAAGCCCAGAAAGGGTATTGAATTTGTAGTTGAAGGTCAAAACAAGGTTAAGGTTACAGGTATAGATAAGCAGTTAGTAGGTCAGGTAGCCGCAGAGCTTAGAGAAATACGATCTCCGGACCCTTATAAAGGAAAAGGTATTAAATATGCTGATGAAGTTTTAATTAAGAAACAAGGTAAGAGTGTTAAAAAATAGGAGATAGCTTTAATGAAAAAAAAGAAAAAAAGAGCAATAAAGAAAAGCACTGAAGAACGCTTAAGGTTAAGAGTTTATAAAAGTAATAAAAATATTTCTGCTCAGATAATTGATGATACCAGGGGTATTACTATAGTGTCGGAGACCTCTTTAAAAATGAAAAATGGAAGTAATAAAGAAGGTGCAAAAGCAGTAGGCGTCAGCCTGGCAAAAAAAGCAGAAGAAAAAAATGTGAAGAAAGTATTCTTTGATAGAGGGATTAGCGTATACAAAGGACGTGTAAAAGAACTGGCTGAGGCTGCTAGAGAAAATGGATTGCAGTTCTGATAAGGAGAATAATTGAATGTTACAAAATGAAGAAAATAAAGATATTTTAGAAAAAGTAATTCAAATAGACAGGGTAACAAAAGTAGTTAAGGGCGGAAAGAGACTGGCATTTAGAGCTTTTGTTATAGCTGGTAACCAGAATGGACAGGTTGGATATGCTTTAGGAAAATCAAAAGAAGTTCCTGTGGCCATAAAAAAGGGTGTGGATAAAGCAAAAAAGAAATTTATGAAAATAAATATAGTAAATGGTACAATCCCACATGAAGTATTGGGGGAATATGGAGCCTCGAAGGTTGTAATGAAGCCTGCAAGGCCAGGAACAGGTGTAATTGCAGGAGGATCAATACGAATTCTGTTAGAAGCTGCAGGAGTAAAAAACATTGTTGCTAAATCTATCGGTGCATCTAATTCGATTAATGCGGCTAAGGCTGCTTTAAATGGATTACTGCAGTGCAGAGATTTGGACAGAGAATGTAAACGTAGAGGTAAAATGCTTCCAGTTTATCAAGTTAAGGAAAAAGTAAAAAGCTAAATTTAATCAAGAGAAGGAAGAAAAATGGGGTTAGTTAAAAAAAAGCCGGCAAAAGGCTCAATAAAAAACAGGAAACGAAAAGGCAGAGGCAATGCTTCTGGAATGGGTGGAGAATGCGGTAGAGGTCATAAAGGTCAGAAGAGCAGATCAGGTTACTCACGATTAATGGGATTTGAGGGTGGGCAAGTGCCACTTTACAAAAGAATACCAAAAAGACGTGGAGCAAAAAATAGAGTTATCAATAAAATACTTTATGTAGTTCTGAATTTAGGCAAAATAGATGCTTTTTTTAACGAAGGAGATTCTGTTGATTTAGAAGCTATGAAAAGCAGGGGCCTGATAGGTAAAAATGAAAAAGTAAAAATTCTTGGAGAAGGTGAACTGACAAAAAAAATCACAATTAAAGCACACAAGATCTCTAAGAGTGCAAAAGAAAAAATTGATAATAGCAAGTCAGTTTATGAAGAGATAAAGTAAAGATATGAACGGTTTTGCCAGTATATTAAAAATTCCGGAATTAAGAAAAAAAATACTTTTTACTCTGTTTATATTAGTAATATACAGGTTGGGAAGCCACATACCTATATCGGGAGTTGATTTAGATGCTCTGGGTAAATATTTTAATCAGGGTGCTGTCCTTGGTTTTCTTAATTTATTTTCAGGAGGGGGATTAAAAAGGTTTTCAATATTTGCATTAGGCATACTTCCTTATATTAACGCATCTATTATGATGCAACTGTTAATGGTTATCTGGCCTGGTCTAAAAGAATTGGCTGAAGAAGGCATGTCAGGCAGGAAACAAATAGCTCAATACACAAGGTACCTGGCTATAGGTATAGCGATAATGCAGGGCGTTTTTATGTCAATTGGATTCAAGGCCTTTGTTGCCACAGACGGCCCTTTCTGGTTGTTCGTTTTATATTCAGTAGTCAGTCTGGTGGCAGGAGCTTGTCTGGTTATGTGGTTTGGTGAAGTTATTACGGAAAACGGCATAGGTAATGGAGCTTCGATGCTGATATTTATAGGGATAATAGCCCAGATGCCGTTTTATATAAAAAATACCTATATACTGGTAAAAGGTGGAGCAAGTATTTTTGGAGTACTTGTGTTAATAGCAGTTTTTTTAGCTATGGTTGTAAGTATTGTTTTTGTTCAGGAAGCACAAAGAAAAGTGCCGGTACAGTATGCTAAAAGGGTAGTCGGTCGAAAGCTTTATGGAGGGCAAAACACTTATATTCCATTACGACTTATTCAGGGCGGAGTTATGCCGATAATATTTGCTTCTGCTGTCCTGCAATTTCCAATGATGTTTTCCAGGTATATAAATATAGAAGCGGTACAAACATTTTTTTCTGTATATTATAAATATGACGGTGTTCTTTATAACATGCTTTATTGCCTGCTCATATTTTTCTTCGCATATTTTTATACTGCTATAACATTTAATCCTCAAGAGTTATCAGATAATATCAAAAAATATGGTGGGTTTATCATGGGCGTCAGACCCGGGAAATCTACAGTGATATATTTAGAAAAAATAATATCCAAACTAACTCTGGTTGGAGCTTTTTTTCTGGCTGTAGTTGCGATAGTTCCTGTATTTACTGCAAACGTAACTAATGTCACCAGCTTTATGGGGCTGGGTGGGACGGCGCTGCTTATTATAGTAGGTGTTGCTATGGACCTGGTTAAGCAAATCGAGACTTTCATTATCTCAAAAAGATATGAAGGCATGTTATGAGTAATTATATTATATTTTTCGGTCCTCCTGCTTCTGGAAAGGGGACCCAGGCAAACCGATTAGCCAAAGAACTTGCTGTTTCTACAATTTCGATAGGAGATATCATCAGAAATGAGATTAGCAGGAGCACAGCTACTGGTACTGAGATAAAGAAGTATGTGTTAAAAGGGGAGCTGGTCCCTGATGAGATCGTAATAAATATTTTTAACGAAAAAATCAAGAGACCTGAATTTAAAGACGGTTTTATATCTGATGGATATCCACGATCACTAAGACAGGCAAAAGAGTTAAAAAGTTTAAACGAAATTGAACAAAAAATGGTATTTTTTTTTTAGAGGTTAGTTTAGATTACTTAATCGACAGAGTATTAGGCAGAAAAACTTGTATTAAATGCAAAAATATCTATCACAATATCTATAAACCTGAAAAAAACAGTGGACGGTGCGATAAATGTGGATTGCGCTTATTTACCAGAGAGGACGATACAAAAAAAATAATTATTAAGAGGTATGAAATATTTAAAAAAGAAATAAAACCTATATTACTCTTATATAAAGAAAGAGTTAAAGTAATTGATGGTACTAAAGATACAGAATCCATATATAAAGAGATAATCGGTAATATAAAAAAATAAGCATATAAAAAAAGATCACTTAACATAACTCAATAAATAGACTATAATAATGCGCCGTTATATTTGTGTTTAGCTTAAATAAGATAAAATTAAAGGGAAAAGTATATTGAACAAGAAGAAAGATGTAATAGAAGTTAACGGGGTAGTTATTGACTCTTTGCCAAACGGTCAATTTAAAGTTAAGCTTGATACCGGACAAGAAGTTTTAGCCCATATATCGGGAAAGATACGAAAGCATTATATAAGGGTTTTATTAGGTGATACAGTTAAGGTAGAGCTGTCTCCCTATGATATAACCAGGGGAAGAATAACTTTTAGATTGAAGTGAGGATAATAAGTGAAAGTAAGGGCATCAGTAAAAAAAATCTGTAAAGAATGTAAGCTCATAAGACGAAATGGAGTATTGAGAGTTATTTGCAAAACTCCTAGACATAAGCAAAGACAGGGATAAAAATTAACAACAGGAGGAATAAGGTTGGCTCGTATTAGTGGTGTTGATTTGCCGAGAAATAAAAGAATAGAGATAGCATTAACATATGTTTTTGGGATAGGTCTAAAGACATCTCAGGATATATTAAAAGAAGCTCGTATTGAGATGGATAAAAAAGTTTCTGACTTGAGTGAAGATGAAATTGTAAAGCTTAGAGAAATAGTAGGTAGATATAAAGTAGAAGGCGACCTGAGGAGGGTAACCAGTCAGAATATAAGAAGATTAATGGAAATAGCCTGTTACAGAGGGCAGCGACATAAAAAGAAACTTCCTGTTAGAGGACAGCGAACTCATACTAATGCAAGAACTAAGAGGGGTAAGCGAATAGCAGTAGCCGGGAAGAAAAAAGTAACAAAATAGATAGAGTAGGAGGTTAAAGTTTTGGCTTTAAAAAAGAAAAAGAAAATTAAGAAAAATGTGCCAGTTGGCGTAGGACATATTAAATCAACATTTAATAATACAATAGTTACTATAACTGACATGTCAGGTAACGTCATAAGTGTTCACTCATCAGGTACGGCAGGATTTAAAGGAACTAAAAAAGGAACTCCTTTTGCGGCTCAGCTTGCTGGCGAAATGACAGCAAAGAAAGCTATTGAAGTAGCAGGTATGCAGCGGATCAGTGTTTTTGTTAAGGGTCCTGGGTCAGGGAGAGAAACTGCTATCAGGGCGATGCAGTCAGCAGGACTTGAGGTAGAGTCGATCAGAGACGTAACGCCAATACCACATAATGGGTGTCGCCCAAGAAAAAGAAGAAGAGTGTAACCGGGAGCTGATTATGGGAAGATATACAGAAGCTAATTGTAAGATATGCAGAAGGAATGGAGGGAAGCTTTTTTTAAAAGGTGACAGGTGCTTAACAGCAAAGTGTTCTTTTGAAAAGCGAAAATATCCGCCAGGGATAGCTGGCGCTAATATTAGAAGGAAGATCTCAGAATACGGTAGAAGGCTGAAGGAGAAACAGAAGCTTCGATTTTTTTATGGTGTATCAGAGAGTGTTATCAGTAACTATTTTAAGAAGGCCGATAAGCAGAAGGGTGTTACAGGAAATAACCTGCTTTTTCATTTTGAAAAGAGGCTTGATAATATAATTTATAGAGCATCTATGGCATCTTCTAGAAAAGCAGCACGACAGTTGGTAATGCATGGTCATTTTAAACTTAACTCTAGAAAAGCAAATATTCCTTCAATTATTTTAAAAGAAGGCGATGAGATTACCATAAAAGATAAGAGTCTTAAGTTGTTGACTCCTAAGTTGAATGTTTTAAAGGAAAAAGGACTGCCTGCATGGCTGGCTTATGATGAAAAAAACAAAAATATCAAGATGATAAATTCTCCGAAGAGAGAAGAAATAGATGTTCCTGTTAAGGAACAGCTGGTAGTTGAATATTATTCTAGGTAGATTCTAGAGGGAGGAAGATGTAAGTGGTTAAACCAGTACCTTGGGTTAAATTTGAACAATTAAAGGATGAAGGTGGTAGATTTACTGTAGCGCCTTTAAAGCGTGGCATGGGGGTAACATTAGGTAATTCATTAAGAAGAGTAATGTTATCTTCTTTATCAGGATACGCAATAACTTCAATAAAAATAGAAGGGATAAAACATGAGTTGTCGACTGTTCCGAATGTAGTTGAGGATGTTTTGGATATTATATGTAATATAAAAGGTATTGTATTTAAGTCTGAATCAGATGAGCCATTAAGCCTTAATATAGATAAGAATAAAAAAGGTATGGTAGCTGCAAAAGATATAAAATGCGGGCCTGAGGTTGAGATAGTAAACCCTGACAGGCATATTGCAGAAATATCAGATGGTGGTAAGTTGAGAATAGAAATGTTGCTGGAAAAGGGTATTGGTTACTCGAATGCAGAAAATAATGTTAAGACTGATCAGGATATTGATGTAATAAATATTGATGCCTCTTTTTCTCCTATAGTTAGAGTAAATCATAGAGTCAATAATACTCGTGTTGGTAAAGAACTTGATTATGAAAATTTAGTGATTGATGTATGGACAAATGGAAGTTTGCTGCCCGAAGAAGCAATAAAAGAAGCCTCAGAAATACTGGTAAGTAAATTTGAATTATTTCAGGCATTAAATGAAAAGCCTGAAAGCAAAGATATTGAAGAAGAGGATGTTGCTGATGAGAGAAGAGTATCAGCTTTGAATCTATCAATAGATGATTTGGAGTTATCAGCAAGGTCCTCTAATTGTTTGAAAAGAGCAGGTATTGATTCAGTGTCAGAACTGGTTGAGAAAGATTTATCGGAGTTGATACAGATAAAGAATTTTGGAAAAAAGAGTGCTGATGAAATTAATGATAAGTTAAAGCAGTATAGTTTGTCACTTAAAGAAAAATAAGAATAAATAAGAGGAATCAATAGCAATGAGACATAAGAGAGGCAATAAAAAGTTAGGTAAACCAACAGATCAGAGAATGGCAATGCTAAAAAATATTGTAGTAGCCTTGTTTGAGAATAATAGAATAAAAACAACAGATACAAGAGCCAAAGAAGCAAAAAAAATAGCTGAAAAGATAATTACCTTAGGAAAAAATGGTGATTTGTCATCAATCAGAAAAGCACTTAAAATTATCCCGAATAAATCAGTGATAAAAGAAGTTTTTTCAAGCTTTGGTCCCAAATATAAAGATAGAAATGGTGGTTATACCAGGATTATAAAGCTGGGATTTCGAAAAGGAGATAATGCACCAGTATCTTTATTGGAGTTAGTTGAATAACTACAAATTGATAATAGCCTATAATGGCAGCAGTTATGCTGGACTGCAGTATCAGCCAGGCAAAAAAACAATAGAAGGAGAGTTAAGGGAAGCCCTGCAGGAAGTATATGGTGATAATATAAAAATAGTAGCTTCAGGTAGAACCGATGCTGGAGTACATGCACAAGGCCAGGTAATAAATTTTAAATATAAAGAAATAATTCCTTTAAATAAAATTCCCAAAGTTTTGAATAATATATTACCAGAAGATATTTTAGTGAAAAATGCAGAGATAGTGGATGATAGTTTTAGTGCAAGAAGGTCAGCAAAGTCTAGAGAGTATAAATACCTTTTCAGCTGTGAAGAAATGCCGATATATCTTAGGGAATACGTAACAAGAATATACTTTAAACCTGATGAAAATTGCTTTGAAAGTCTAAAATCAATCATAAAGGGAAGACATGATTTTATAAACTTTAGAAATAAAGGGTCTAATGAAAAAAGTACAGTTCGAAATATTATAAGCTTGGAAATATTTAAAACGGATATATATAATATTTACAATGACAAAGAAAAAACAAAAGTATATAATGTGTCGATTGTAGCAGATAGTTACTTATATAGAATGGTAAGAAATATTGTTGGAGCTATGTTTAATGTTATGAAAGGCTCAAGAACAACGGCTGATTTTAGAGGACTACTGGATAATAAAAAAGAAAGATATAACTATGTAACGGCACAACCGAATGGATTATGTTTAGTAAATGTTAGTTACTAATTGTGAAGGAGTTTGATTTATGAAGAAACAAAAGTCATATTATGCAAAAATAGCTGATGTAGAAAGAAAGTGGTATATAGTAGATGCTAAGGATAAGGTATTAGGACGAATTGCGTCAAAAATTGCCAGCATAGTTCGTGGTAAAGAAAAAGCAACCTATACGCCATCAGTTGATGTTGGTGACTATGTAATTGTGGTAAATACTGATCATGTTAAGGTTACAGGTAATAAAAAGCAGGGTAAGATTTATCATAAGCATTCAGGTTATCCAGGCGGACTAAAGAAAATAAATTTTGAAGCTTTAATGAGAAAAAACTCCTGTGAAGTTTTATATAAAGCAGTCTGGGGAATGCTGCCTCATAACTCTTTGGGAAGAACGATGATGAAAAAAGTGAAAATATATAGTGGAGATAAACATTCTCATGAGGCGCAAAACCCAATATCACTGGATATTTCAGTTAAGGAGGCAGTAGGCTAATTATGACTACAACAAATGAAAAAACTAAAGTTAATAAAGCTAAAAAAGTAGATAAAAATGTTAAAGAGAAAAATGTAACATCTAAAGATAGTAAACTTAAGGTGCCCTCAGATTTTTGTTATGGAACAGGTAAAAGGAAGACAGCAATATCCAAGGTCTGGCTATTTAAGGGTACTGGTAAAATTGTAGTAAATGATAAAGAAATTGACCACTATCTTAAAAGTGAAGTTTTAGTAAAAAAGGCTAAGTCACCTCTTCAAAAATTATCAATAGAACAAAAATATGATTGTGTAGTAAAAAGTATTGGTGGTGGACTTGTTGGGCAGGCAGAAGCTATAAGACATGGTATATCACGAGCCTTATTAAATCTTAATGCGGAATTTAGATCATCCTTAAAAGAAGAAGGGTATTTAACGCGGGATCCCAGAGTAAAAGAAAGAAAGAAGTATGGCAGGAAAAAAGCCAGAAAAGGGTATCAGTACAGGAAGCGTTAGAATATCTGAAATATATTTCATGCTGCCCAACTATGTATTATTAAATGCTGGTTGGGCTTTGTGTATACTATGAAGGAGATAAAAATGTATAAAGTACAAAAATTTAATAAAATAGCTGATGTTGGCTTAGATATTTTTGATAAGGACAAGTTTGCAGTTTCTGATGAAGTACAGAACCCGGATGCAGTTATTGTAAGAAGTTTTAAGCTGAATGACATGGAAATAAAGGATAAGCTTAAAGCTATAGGCAGGGCGGGAGCCGGGGTTAATAATATACCGATCGAAAAATGTAATAACAAGGGTGTTGTAGTCTTTAATACACCTGGCGCTAATGCAAATGCCGTCAAAGAAATGGTTTTAACAGGTATGCTGCTATCGTCTAGAGATGTTGTTGGTGGTATAGCTTTTGCAAAAAGCCTGATAGGCAAAGGTTCTGAGGTCGGACCGTTAGTAGAAAAAAACAAATCAAATTTTAAGGGCTGGGAGATTAATAATAAAAAGCTGGGAGTTATAGGTTTAGGTGCTATCGGGGTTATGGTCGCTAATGATGCTAACTCGTTAGGCATGAAAGTTCTGGGATATGACCCATTTCTTTCTGTTCATAGTGCCTGGGGTTTATCAAATGATGTTAAGCCGGCAGGAAACCTGGACACAATGCTTTTGGAAACGGATATTATTAGTATCCATGTTCCACTGACAGATAATACTAAAGGTTTTATGAATAAAGAACGATTCAGTAAAATAAAGCAAGGAACAGTTCTTATTAATTTTTCCAGAGCAGATATTGTTAATGAAAAAGATTTGATAGAAGCGTTGAATGCAGGCACTATTTCCTGTTATGTCACGGATTTTCCAACAGAATCCCTGTTAAAGCATGAAAAAGTAATATGTATTCCTCATCTTGGAGCATCTACCAGTGAGGCAGAAGATAATTGTGCTGTGATGGTTGTGGAGCAAATACAGGACTTTTTATTAAATGGAAATATTAAGAATTCAGTTAATTTTCCGGATTGTTTTATTGAAAGATCAGGAAAGTATAGAGTCGTTGCTGTAAATAAGAATGTGCCGAATATTGTGGGTCAGATAACATCTGTTCTAGCTAAAGAAAACTTAAATATTGCTGATATGGTTAATAAAAGTCGAGGAGAATTAGCCTGTACTATAGTTGACTTAAATGAAAAGCCATCAGATCAATTGATATCGGAAATAGAAGACATTAACGGGATATTAAATATCAGACTAATAGATTGAGTTGAGCTGAACTAGTTTTATATTTTACAACTGAAGACTGGATAAGGGGCTGGACTTTTTTGTTGACTGTTCAAGTTAATTAGGGCTTGCTGACGTAGCCCCAAATCCATAAAAAGAAGAAATAAGTTCGAAGTTATTAAGTTCTAAGTTCTAAGTTCTGTAAGCGATCCCCCAGCCACATACTAAACCGGATCTTCCTTTTTTACGCAGGCACAAAACAAAGCTATTTTAGCGCATAAGCATAGTTCCGAATAAATTTGGCATACATTAGGAATAACGGCCTTGGTTAGTGGCATCAAGGCCGGATATAATTAGTTCCGATGTTTATTTTGCGCAAGAAAAAAATAGCTGGCGACAAAGAATACAAGTCAGTGCTACTTGTAGAGAGCGTATGGAACGAGGAAAAGAAAAGCCCTCGTCACAAAACTGTACTCAATCTATCAAAATGGCCGGAGGAAGATATTAATGCTTTTCCCGACTTCGTCGGTGTAACCGCTAAAAAACAACAAAATGAGCCCGAGGAACCAAAAAGCCAAAATGTAGTGCGTAGTAATAATTAGGCCTGGAAACAAGTGCAGAATTTTGATATAATAAATCTATGTTCATCAGAATAAAAAAATCAAAGCATTCCCCCAGGAAAGACAATCCAGATTGTAGCTTCAATTCGTAAAGGTGAGAAAATAATTCAAAAGACAGTCAGGTATATTGGTGTAGCCAATGATGATAAAGAATTAGAATTGATGATGCAATTAGCAGAAAACATTAAAGTTAAGCTTG
>JAAEMD010000143.1 GCA_024225875.1 bacterium | reverse complement strand
TTGACTTTCTTTATTGCGGGCCTTTTTAATAAGCTAGTTTTGACTGGATATAGATTTACTTATTCAGTTAAATCTAAGTTAGTAACTAAATCAATAATTTTATCTCTTATTGCTTTTGCTTTTTTAGTTTTATTACAAACATTGAGGTATGGGATTGATAATTTCTCACTAGCAATAGTTGATCGAATGCTTGTATACGCGTTCGGTCAGTTCTCTGCTTTCTCCATCTGGTTCGATCAATTAGGGAAAGAACACATGGACTTAGGCCTTGGCTATGGTCTTTTTACAGGCCTCTACAGTCGAGTTTTTGGCATTGAACGTGTATTTGGATTTTATGACACTTTCACATATATATCAGAGACTGATTATACAAATGTATTCTCATTATCAAGACTGATAATTTCTGATTTCACCCTTTTGGGTGGATGTATTTTCCTGTTTTTTATTGGGTTCATTTGGAGGCTCGCATATAACACATCAAAAAGTGTAACTGTTGTTAT
>JAAEMD010000142.1 GCA_024225875.1 bacterium | reverse complement strand
AGAGCCTACTGAAGATCAGCTTTATATCTACAAAGCACTCAATATTTCGAGTGCTCCGTTGCCCGCTAAAAAATTACGGGCCTTTTGAATTTGTAGTGACGAATCTTAGATTCTCGTGCCTGGCTTGGCGAACTTGGGTCTCGTTTGTACTGACTTTTTGGCAGGTAATTTTCAATACCTTTTATATATTTACCATTTTCATTTTTATAACCAGCCATTTTTACTTTATTCATATATTTATAAAATATTTCTTTCTTTTGAGGGTCACTGATTGCTTCTGCTTCATCTTTAGCTTTTGCCATATACAGGGCAACAGCTTTTCTTAAATCTTTATCTCTATATGTCAAAACTTTATAAGGGTCAAATCCAAGAACGTTTTTGTCTCGAATACCGTCTGCGATACTATAACGATGAAGCTCATCACCGAGAACATCTGTCTGGTCATTCATATTTCTCTGGTTTTCTTCAAATATTGGTGTACCTGTAAAACCAAAAAACAAAGCATTGGAAAAAGTATCTTTTATTGCAGGAAGCATGTTTTTTCCAAAAGTAGAGCGATGACATTCATCTATAATAAATACAATCCGTTTTGAATTCATTAACTCAACATCATGCTTTTTAAGCCCGCCATCTTCATCTTTAATATTACTCATTTTTTGAATCGAAGTAACAATTAAGGTGTTTGCAGGATCTTTGCTTTTAAGTTTTGCGACTAAAACAGAAGTGGCTTCTGTAGCCTGCACATCTTCATTATCATCTGCAAAACCTTTATATTCTCTTAATGACTGAGTACCAAGCTCTATTCTATCCACCAGGAAAATTACTTTATCAGCATCTTTAGAATTGGCAATTAATTGTGCTGACTTAAAACTGGTCATGGTTTTTCCAGAACCAGTTGTATGCCAGATATATCCACCAAGTTTATTTTTGATCTTCCAGTCTGATTTTGATACTTTGTCGGAAATAGCATTAGCGGCATAATACTGATAACTACGCATTACCTTTAAAATACCGTCTGAATTATCAGCAACAGTATAAAATCCTATTAACTGATGTGCCATTGGGATAGATAACAAATTAGATGCAATATCTTTCCAGTTATTAACTGGTTCATTATTAAAGTCTGCCCAGTGAAAGTAATAATCTTTATTAAACTTCCCATCAGAGCCAGGATTAGCAAAATACACTGTTTCTTCTGGTTCAATAGCTACAAAAACTTGAATTAACGAAAATAAATCTGTAAAAATACCTTCATAGGAGTATTTTTCTATCTGATAATATGCCTGACTAACTGCTACACCGCTTTTCTTTAACTCAACATGTATAACAGGCATACCGTTGATTAAAAGCATAATATCACCACGTCGGTCATTAAGAAGCTTAGATTTACTCTTGAACTTTGGTTGCTGTACTATCTGATACCTGCTTTGTCCTGCAGCTATTTCAAGTCGGTCATATATTTTCAGGCTGACTTCTTTTCCAAAATGGATATTATCAGCAGGATTATCACGAGTAATGGACACTGTTTTTCCGTTTATAAATCTGTTCAGCTTAAGAGGTGTTCTTAACTCGTTAATTTGTTCAAGTATTTGCTGCATTTCGTTATCGGTTAGTGGTGTATCGTTCAAACGATCTATGTCCCGGTTATTCTCAAAAAGAATATTAGCCCAGTTTTGAAGTAAATCCTCTTCGGTTGGGTATTTGATAACTTCTTTT
>JAAEMD010000141.1 GCA_024225875.1 bacterium | reverse complement strand
GTGGTAACTTCTTTACCATGAAAAATAACAATGTGTTTGGTAACGAGGTTACCCGCCAAAAGCGCCTGTAGCGTCAACTACATCAAGGGCGCTTTTAGTGTTTTTTGGTCTCAGCCATTAGTTAATTTTTCCTACTTATTTTTACCCTCCAAAATTATAGTTATTAAATTATTCCCTCATTACGATAAAGTATTTAGTTCGGAAAGGCAACGGGAAAGTAATCATATGCTCGAATAAAAACATATTAGAGCACCCAAGCATTTTTTCTCCACCACAGGTTGAATAGCTAAAATGTCTGTGGTATGTTTTCTACTACGGTTCGGGAGAAACCTTTGTTGATGAGCGTCATAGCTTGGTAAAGCCTGCTATGGCGCTTCAAAATATATTAGAGTGCTTGGTTAGTAGTCCTAATTTCAAACCATTTGCTATCTAATTGCTATCCAGGTCAATATTAAACACCCATCCAAGTAAATACTTCAAGTTTTGCGATATCCACATTATTACATGACTACCCAGCCACTTTCCTATGCTTTTTCAAGCTTACTTTTTCTATTGATTTTCCTTACCTAAAAAACTAAGCTTACTAAACACCCAAAACATTAAAAACTATCTTATAAAACTTATAAAACTTATCAAGCTTATGCATACTATCCAAGAAATTGCTAAGTTTAGTAGTCTGAAAGATAATTTTGTCAGGCGCTGCATTCGTGACATGAATGATATCCTTAATCCTTACATTGAGAGAGGGGAAAAGAATAAACTTCTATTAGCCCCTGAAATAATCCCTATTTTTGATTATATCAAACAGGATAAGGATAAAGGCCTTTCACTACCTACCATAAAAAACAACCTGCTTAACAGTGATTTCAAGCTTAAAAAAGATAGAAAAACTATCTGTCAAACAACCTGCTTAACAGGCAAGCCGAATGATAAGGACAACAACTCTATTCTCCAGGTCAATAACCAAGACAGTGAGCAAGCCAATAATAATAATCAGGTAATAGCTTTACTTGAAAAGCAAATTGAAGATTTAAAAGCCCAGATAGAAAAGCAGGCAGATGACTTTAAAAACCAACTAAACCAAAAGGATCAACAAATCCATCAACTCCACGTCTTACTAAAGGAATCAAAAACAAGCACTATTGATTATAAGCCAGATGAAAATTTAGGAGTGTTTTCTAAAGTGCTGGTGAAATTTGGG
>JAAEMD010000140.1 GCA_024225875.1 bacterium | reverse complement strand
TTATACGCCAGTTCAGTTCCTCATTTTATCACTCATTGCAAATAGTTGGAAAAACAAAAAATATCGACCGATAAAGGTTGAATATTTTAAATTAATGTGATGCTCAATACGGCAATGATGATAAAACGCTTATCTATGTATCTCTAAGATTTCAACTGCTCTTTGAGGGCTTTGTCTATAATTTAAAACCTGAACAATGCCTTTTTTTAAAAATTCTTCAATGCCCAAAATTCTGTAATAGTATTTTTATCCTTTGACATTGCAACAGCCGCCTAGTATTTTTGTGGAATCGTTATCTAAATCATTTTGCTCATTCATCATATCAAAACAGGAGGTTAACATGGCCAGGAAAACCCTCGGTGAAACTGGTGCATATAAAGAAATCCATACGTTGTACTGCCCAACTTGTCAAAAGCCAAAAAATGAGGTCATAGAAGCATTAGAGGATGTCTGTGTGACTCTTAGGTGTGTTAATTGCGACTGATCTTTCTTTGAAAAAATAGACACATTTTCACTCGTATGTGTAATAAACAAAAAACACATAAAGGAGCATGAAAATGGGAAAGCAAATACTGAAACGGTACAACAAGGATTTCAAATTAAGAGCAGTCAAATTATG
>JAAEMD010000139.1 GCA_024225875.1 bacterium | reverse complement strand
CAAACTAGCTCGTATCATTAATGAAACTCTGTTTTTCAGAAAGCATTTAATTGATCTTCTTGGGTTATCTTCTTACGAATCACCTAATATCAGAGGCCATACGCAACTTTCTTTGCTCTGAATTTTTACCGGACACTAGTGTATTTAATTAATAAACAACAAATATTTTATAGTGATATTAAAGATGCTGTATTTAATGCTATCAACAAGTATGCTTTATCACCTTTTTGGAGATGTTGCTATGAAAATACTTTACGAATCTTTATAGAATGTAACAGTGCATATGAAAAGCGGATTAAAGAAGCTGAGGCATATATTTCAGATATACTAAAGTTCAACATTATTTTAAAAGCAGTTCCGATAGGCGAAATAACTAACATTAAAGATTATTTAAAAGTTCAAGATGTGCAAAAACCAAAGTATTTTTTATAAATATCTGTACCATAGACTGAAATTTCCTGGTATCTGAAACGGAACTTCCTGATTAAGCAACCTTCTTTCTGTAAATTCCATTTCCAACAATATCTGAATCGTTTATTTCATTAACCTCAGTTTTGGATAAGCCCCACCTTAAAAAGCTAAAGCAAGTTGATCTGAATCCAGTTTAATAGCGGGCTTTTTGTAAGCGATCCCCCAACCACATACTAAAAAGTTATGCGCAAAAGATATAATGTTAATGCCTGGAGGTGAAAGTAGTGAAAAGTGATAACGAAGAATGGATGGGGCAT
>JAAEMD010000138.1 GCA_024225875.1 bacterium | reverse complement strand
TAGCTGCAACCGGGGAGACAGTTCCGGAGCCAATTGCTGGCAGATCCTATAGTGGTAAGTTTATGGTTAGAGTACCGCCGGACGTTCATCGAAAACTTGCTGTTCAGGCCGCTGAATCCGGCATAAGCCTCAATCCAATACCGATACCCGTGACAATACCACTGACAAGACAAATCTTCCCGGCCAGCCGCAAACCGGCCTTTGTATAGAGAATACGATTTTCCCGGGAATCTGTCTTTACATATTTTACGTTCATAGCTTTCAGTTGCTTTGGTTAGTGAATGTATAAAAGTGTTGTCCGCCATCGCTGAAGCTAAGGCGTGACGCGCTTAGCGCGCATTGCGGGAAAAGGGACTCGAACCCCCACGTCTTGCGACACTAGATCCTAAGTCTAGCGCGTCTACCAATTTCGCCACTCCCGCTTATTGGATACAATATAAAGAATATAAATTTTAACAGGGAGAATTAAACTTGTAAATTATTTATGTTAGAATTTTAAACTATATAACATTAATATTTTCTGTTACAGTTAATCTGAGTTTGATATTAGCTGTAAATTACAAATTAATAATAAAGGAAATAATTAGTCAATGAGCTCTTTTTTTTCGTTTGAAGAATATTTTTTTATTATGAGAACTATTCTGAAACCATCAGAAATTTATGATGCGGTTGAAGATATAGAGGTGGAAGAGCTTTATAACAGAGGCTATAGAGTGATTTTTCTGGATGTAGATAATACAATTTTAAAATACACGGAAAAGAAATTAACCTTACAGAAAATAAACTGGATAGAAAAATTAAAACATATTGGATACAGGGTTTTTCTGGTATCAAATAACAGTAAATATAAAAGACGTTTAAAAAAGATAGTAGAGCAGACGGAGCTTTATGGGTTGTATTTTTCTATGAAGCCCTTTGTATGGAGTGTTAAAGAGCTGGCACGAGAAGAGTACATTGACTTTAGAAAGACTGTTGTTATTGGTGATCAGTTATTTACAGATGTTTGTCTTGGTAACTGGTTACGTGCATATACAATACTTGTAGATCCCTTAGATAGAAAGGTCTCTTTTTTTAGAGCCCTGCAAAAAGAAACAGAACTTTTTTTATTACGTAAGCTGAACGTTATTTAATATCTATTATCCGATGTCTGGCAGTTGAATGTTAAAAAACAGGCTGCTTTATTTAGTGCCTGTTACTTACTACTGAGGAGCTTACTATTCCTCGTCTCCCTCTTTTTCCTCTTCTTCTTCTTCTATAGATCTGTGTATTTCACTTACAGCAGACTGGATGACTAATAACCCACCGTTTTCATCAGTGAAAACAAAAGTGTTTTCATCTCCCGGGATTCCCAGTAAATTTAGTAGTTTACGCAATATTTTCTTATTAAAAGCAGACTCTTTGATAGTTTCTAACCTTTTTCTGATAGTAGAAATTTCATTGTCAGCAGAAAGAACAATAGCAAGCTCTGCGTTTTCTATTCCCAGTGCTTTTAATACTTCAGCCTTATTTTTATCAATTTGTAGAAACTTAACTTCCTGGACACTTGTGTTTGTATGAACACCATTTTTTTGAGAAATACTTATTATGTCTTTAGCATTAATGCCCAGAACAGACAGTATATTTTTAAATTGAGGTGATTTTAAATGCTTGCTTACAGCCGGGTTGTTAGAAGTTTGATTGAAGCTGTTTATGTGTCCCGGGCCTACTCCAGAAACTGACATTATATGTAATCATCCTTGGATTTTACAGAAATTGTTACTAAATCGTCTTCGCTGGCATTATCCATCATATAAGATCCCAGCTTTATCATCCTGCGCTTATCTTTATTGGTTCCAGGCTTGTTATTAACAAGTATTTTTCCTGTTTTTCTTTTGTATACATAAGTGGTTCCCTTTTCAAAGGGTAACTTATGGTAAACTACAATATTATCATCGTTTTCAGCATATATAATAGTGCTTCCATCAGGGAGTGTTTTTGTTTCGTCAGCAAACTGTACAATTTTAGTTGATCCACTTTTTTTGGAAGATGAGTTGCTTTGATCCATTTATAAATATTCCTTTCTCTTTCAGAATTAATTATATAATAAATCACCTTAATACTAAAGACTGGCTTTGTATGAATTAACTATAGCATGATACCTTTTTATTTAAAAACAAGACATGCCTGAAGACCTGTACAATAAATATATAGCTGTTCCAAAGTAAAATGTCCGACACTTAAAGTTTTCAAATGACTTCGTTAATATGCGCCAGTACACTGCACTTCCCCATTTAAACGGACAGTTCAATTTTTACCAGTTATATAAAGTGTTTGACTGGATTAGTTTGAATGAGCTTTTTGAGCATGTTAAAATGGAATTCAAATGAGTGACTTTTTTAAAAAATCTACCTGTTTATTTTTTCTTTTTCTTTATTTATGTCTTATAAGCTGTTCAAATCTAATGCAGGACTTAGTACAGCACTATGATTCAGGTCGCTATCTTGAAGCAGCTAAAAGTATAGTTGATGGAGTTAAAAATCCGGATTTGAAGCCTGAAATTGAGAGCTTTGTTGCTTCTGATGGGGCTGTTCTGCTTGATAAAGCCTTATATAAAGGTGATATCATTCAAAATGATAAAGATAAAGAAGCAGCTGTAACTTATTATGAGACCCTGGTGAGGGTTTTAAAGGAAATGAGTTTATTAGATATAAAGTTGTCGAATATAGATGAAAGTATTGTTTTGGCAGAAGACAGGTTCAATAATGCTGTGTCTATTTATTGTCAGGAACAGTATAAGCTTGGAAAACAGGCCTTTGAAGAAGAATATTATAGAAAGAGCCTGGAACACTTTAAAAAAATTAACATATATAAATCTGGATATAAAAAGACGCCTGACTATATCAGAAAAGCTTATAAAAGCGCGCAGAGATATATATCTATTGCTCCTTTTTTTAAGAAAGCAGACTCTGTAACTCAACTGATATCTGATACGCTGACAGGAATATTTAATAATGAGCATAATCCCGGTATAAGGAAACTGCCTTTAAATATAGAAGGCGTTGATATTCCTTCTGC
Organism: bacterium; assembly: GCA_024225875.1. Classification (GTDB taxonomy): domain Bacteria; phylum Margulisbacteria; class Marinamargulisbacteria; order JAAEMD01; family JAAEMD01; genus JAAEMD01. The sequence goes on along the minus strand of JAAEMD010000138.1, from coordinate 5,674 downwards.
ATATACAAGAGCTGTTTTTAATTCCTTTTACAGTGTTAAGTCCCATTATCTTCGTTTTTCTATAGATGATACTGATGAGAAGATAGGTCATACACAGTACTATATAGAAGGTGATGTTGATGTTCGTATATACAATAACTCAGCAGACCCGGATAGAACTAAAGTTAATGATATACTTACCTACACCTATATTCAGAATGGAAATGTATTTGAAAAGGACCGTTCTTTTGAGTACGAGATAATGACCAGTGAGTTTGAATGCACGGTTATTGTACGGGCTTTTTTATACCTGACTGAAAATGATGTTAAAATAGCAGAGCTTTTTTTTGAAAAGCCAGTGTCTGCTAAAAACCGGTATAGATCGACTGCTGATAATTTACCGGAAAATGCACGCAGTATAATTTATCCAGAGGCATACCGTGCAGTATCTTTATATCCGGATCCAGTGAATAAAGCAGAAGTTATTGTTAAAGCTGTCAAGGCAGCTGCAGAGCAGTTAGTAAATGAATTTCTTGTTGTAATAGATAAGGACCATGATCCGTATGTTACATTCACAGAAGATGTATACTAAGAGCCGGGTTTGTGTTTTTTTCCTGACTTTATAAGCAGCCTGGCAATGCCATTTTCAAATTTAAACAACAGGTTGCATTCTGTACATAACAAACTGCTTTCTTTGTTGTCTGCTTTATAGGCAATAAGCCTGTTTTTACATTTTGGGCATGCTGAATACTTTAAAAAATCAATATTCATTTATTTTTCTACAATAAAAGTAACTGGCCCATCATTTTCTAAAGAAATGCGCATGTTTGCCCCGAAAGTTCCGCTTTTGATGTTTGGATAAGTTTTTCTGATTTTTTCAATGGTATAGCTGTAAAGAGGCTTTGATACTGATTCTTTTGCAGCTTCATCAAATCCTGGTCTACGCCCTTTTTGACAATTTCCGTATAAGGTAAATTGAGAAACTATAAGTATTTCAGCATTAATTTGAAGTGTGCTGTAGTTCATTCTTCTGCTTTTATCTTCAAAAACCCGCAAATTTAAGATTTTATCTATAATCCAGTCAGCTTCTTTTTTTGTATCATCGTTTTTTATTCCTAGAAATACTAACAGACCTTTATTAATTGCAGCAGTAGTGATCTCGTTTATCCTGACTGATGCCTGATTAACTCTTTGTATTACAGCCTTCATTTATGATTTATTCTCTTTCTTTATTTATTTATTTTACAGATTATTAACTATCGTGAATTATACGTTTAACGTAAAGACATTTTTTTGCCGGAGGCTTCTATAAACGGTTTTATCTCTTCCATAAATTCGCTGAACTCATCAGGAGTTAATGACTGCGGCCCGTCTGAGTATGCTTTTTCTGGCTCTGGATGAACTTCTATAATTAACCCGTCAGCACCGGCAGCAATGGCAGCTTTTGACATAGGTAGTATCAGGTCTCTTCTTCCTGTTCCATGACTGGGGTCAACTATAACAGGTAAATGAGACATTTTTTTAAGTGTGGGAACAGCAGCAAGATCCAGGGTATTACGATAGGCTTTTTCAAATGTTCTTATTCCCCGTTCACAAAGAATTACATCATAATTTCCTTCTGACAGTATATATTCAGCAGACATAAGCAGTTCTTCGAGAGTAGAAGCCATCCCTCTTTTAAGAATTACAGGTACCTTTGACTGTCCTGCTGCTCTAAGTAATGCGAAATTCTGCATATTTCTTGCGCCTATTTGTATGATATCAGCATAGCTTGCTACAAGATCTGTATTATGATCGGACAGTAACTCAGTTACAACAGGCAGGTCCGTAGCTTTTTTTGCAGTTTTTAAAATTTTCAGGCCTTCTTCCTCAAGGCCTTGAAAACTGTAAGGAGAAGTTCTTGGCTTATAGGCACCGCCACGCAGTAAATGTCCTCCTGATTTCTTTACAGCCCTTGCTGCAGCCATAGTCTGGTTCAGTGACTCTACAGAGCAGGGACCACCTATTATTACAAAATTACCACCACCAATCATGATTCTTTCGACTTTAACGATAGAATCCTCGTTTTTTGTTGTTCTTGAGGCTAATTTATATGGCTGAAGTACAGGTAAAATCTTTTCTACACAAGGCACGGTTATAAGACTTTTCAGGCGTTCTTGATTTTTTTCATTGCCAACTGCACCGATTACAGCTTTTTCAATACCTTCGATTATATGTGGAGTATAGCCCATTTCTTTTATCTTTATTGAGATATAGTCTATATCTTCTGCAGTGCAGCCGTTTTTTAGAATAACTATCATCAGCTGCTCTTCTTTGTTCCTGAAAGGCTGTTTTTGTTTTCAATAATAATTAAAGATCGTATTATTTCACCGAAAGAGTTTTTTATAGGAAAAATATTGAGATTCAGTATTGTATTTTTTATGCTCAACTCGACGTCTGTGATTTTTATATCCTGTTGTACAGCTTTATCAAGATTTTCTAAAATTATATTATTACTGATCTTTCTTGAAATCATCTGATCAATAATCTCGCCTGGTAATAACTTCAGCATTGTTTCACCTGTATGGTTAATATGAGTTACTATTTTTTCCTTGTTTAAAATCAAAACTCCTTCTGAGATATTATTAATCAGTAATTTTAAGTTATGGGTTTCTGTGGAAATTCTGGAGACCTTCATATTATCAAAAGACTGAAAAAGAGAAAAAAGGGACTTTATATTTGCTGCAATGTTATCAAAAGTCTGTCCAGAATAGTAATCTGAAAAATTATTTTCAAGTTTGCGTTTAGTTAGAGCATCTTTCAGACAGATATTAATTTCTTTTATAAAATATGTAATATCAACGTAAACAATGGAAAATAATAATGAACATAAAAATAAAGCAATAAAAATATACTGCACCATACTTTTCCATATAGTGCTTATAACAGCCTTATCCATAACTCCACTGGAAACCAGTAGTGAAACTGTTTTCTGGTGAAAGATAATAAACACAACAGAAAGCACAGTTATGATTAATATCAGTATAATAATTAATTTCCATATAACAGGGGTTTTATTTAATACACTTTTAATCATCTGATTTGCCATGGCTTAGAAAAAGATTGAGATTACTGTCTGTTCCAGTAACTATTAACATATCATTACTGCTTAAGGGGTATTCAGGATCAGGTACAACAGTCATTTTTAACTTATATTTTATGTCACCGTCGTCTGTTACTTCTGGTGAGTTTGTTTTTATACCTACTATATTAATTTTATATTTTGATCGTAAATCAAGGTCTTTTAATGTTTTGCCTGCAAATGATTTTGGAACTTTTATTTCCATTAGAGAGTGCTGGTCAGATATTTCTATATAGCGACCTATTCCTTCAGCAGATATTGTATTGGTAATTTGAATCCCCATTTCCTTCTCAATATTAATTATATTATTAATGCCCATAGAGCGCAGAATGTTTTCCTGTAAAGCATTTATTGCTCGAACATAAATCTCTTCTATATTCATTCTGACCAGCAGTGCGGCTGATAATAAGCTTGATTGAAGATTTGAACCAATAGCTACAATAGCTTTATCGACATTATCAATGTTTACAGATCTCATTGCTTTTTCATCTGTAGCATCAATCATAACAGCCTGGGACACAATATCTTTTATTTCTGATATTATCTCCATGTTTGTATCAAGAGCTACTACATCAAACCCTTTTTGAGCAAGGGTTGTTGCAACCTGATATCCAAACTGACCTAAACCAATAACAGCAATACTTTTCATAATATTTATGCAATCAAAACACTTTCTTCAGGGTAGGCGTAATTGCTTTTTGACTTTTCTCTTGCCAGTGCATATGCAACAGTCAATGGACCAACCCTTCCAATAAACATAATAATCATTATAAACATTTTACCATAAATTGATAAATACCTGGTTGTACCTAAAGAAAGACCAGCTGTTCCAAATGCTGATACTGTTTCAAAAAAAGTTTCAAAAAAAACAAAATCCTCAAATAACAGCAGGTTAAATAAGAAAAAAAGAATTATCAGTGCTGACAGGATAACAATAGCAAGGGCTTTTAAAATATCTTCCCTGGCTATTGTTCTACCAGCGATTTCAGTTTTATTTTGTGCTCTGAACGTACTTATACACGCTGTAATAAAAATGCCGACAGTAGTAGTTTTTATACCTCCTCCGGTTGATCCGGGAGAAGCACCGATGTACATTAAACTTATTATTATCAGAAGGCTGGCCGGGCCGAAAAGGTTAAGATCAATACTATTGAATCCACAGGTTCTTGCAGAAACACTATGGAAGAAAGATATTAATCCTTTTTCAAAAATATTAAAACTACTCAAGGCATTATTATATTCGCTGAATAGAATAATTAATGTTCCGAATACCAGTAGTACTGCAGTGACGGTAAGAGTTATTTTGGTGTGTAATTTTATTAAAGGGTTCTTTCTTCTATGGAACATATACCGATAAAGATTGATGATTACAGGAAAACCAATTCCGCCAAAAATAATCAGAACTGAAATAGTCATTATGATGGGTGTAGCAGTAGAGTATCTTACAAAGCTGTCAGGAAACAATGAAAAGCCGGCATTACAAAAAGCCGATACAGAATGAAATAAAGAGCTGAACATAGCTTGAGTAACAGACTCGAAATCAGGTCTCCAGAAAATAAATAATAATATGGAACCTGCTATTTCAAAAATAAAGGTAAATATAAAGATTGCCCGTATGGTGCGAAAGGTATCTTTTAGATTAAAGGTTGCATAGTTTTGTTGAAATTCCTGAGTTTCCCGCTGAGATATTTTTTTGTTTAAAATCATAGTCAAAAGAACTGAAAAAGTCATTATGCCAAGTCCGCCTATCTGAATTAGAAGAAGGATGATGATTTGTCCGAATAATGTAAATGTTGTTCCTATATCATTTACAACTAACCCTGTAACACAAACAGCAGACACAGCTGTAAACAAGGCATCCATGTAAGGCAGGTGTTCATTAACGGACGCAACAGGCAGGCTGAGCAGCAGTGAGCCGGTAAATATAGCAAAAAGAAAGCCTGTTAATAACATTTGTGCTGGCTTTAGCTTAAATATTCTGAAAAACATGCCTGTATGCTTTAGACGTCCGATAATAATAATTATCAGTATAATCTGTGTTAGAAAAAGGTGTTGAGGAGATTTAGTAAGATTAAGTATGTTTTCTATTAATGGAAAAAAAACCAGTAGATCTGCAGGCTGGGAAAGTAAAAATTTTATATTTTTTTTAACCAGCAACCTGATTGAGAGGTCTGTGATCAGGAATTTGAAAAAAAATGAATGAAGAGTGGTGTACAGGTGTGTATTCTCAGTATTTAGTGAAAATATAATCTCTAAAGTTATAATAACACCTGTTATAATGCAGATAATACCTGATAAGTAATTTAAGAAAGTTAATATTTTTTTTCCCATCATTCAAAAGTATAGTTGTTTTTTTGTAAAAAAGGAAAAGCAAAGTGATTATGCTTTTGTGTAATCAGGGCTTTATCAGTATGAAGCTGTGAAAATATTGAGTTTTTCAGAATAATAAAAGTCTTTTGTACGTCTGTATATAGCTAAACCAAAATAAAATGTCCGGAATGAAAAATATAAATCAAGCCATTTTTAGCAAATGAAGTTTGGTACCTACAGATTTTTTCAGAAGCGCTTTATGCT
>JAAEMD010000137.1 GCA_024225875.1 bacterium | reverse complement strand
TTTTTTTCACAAAGAGAAAAGAATGAGAAGTAAATGAGATAGACCAAAAGAGTATTTTGTTTTTTCCTTTTAAGCGCAGCGTCTCTTATCCTCTTTGTGAATATTATTTTTAAATGCTGTTTTTCTCTGTGTAGCGCGAAGTGCCTCGGTGCTCTCTGTGGTTCATATACTTTGAAAATAAAAATATGCTCAATGTGAATTTGAACTCAAACAAATATCTGTTTAATAGGTTGTTTTTGTGTTTATCATAGAAATTAAACAATAATAAAGTTTGAGCTTTATGCTCACCAAGGACGGTTATGCCAGATATGTATTTTGGAATATTCGCCAATTTAGGCGTGGTTCTATTACTCGTTTTAATTTTAAAAGCATTCAGTAAAGTAACTATAAACTTAACTTGGCTGCTTGCTACTCTGTTAATTCTATTTTGTTATTTCTTAGCTTTATTCAAAGGTAAAGAGTTCATTTCCTTAGATTTACTCTTTACAGATCTTAAATGGAATTGGTCAGGTAAAATCGTCGCTATTACTCTTTGGGCTTTGGTATTGGCTTTATTAGCAGCTTTTAAAAGTGACTTTAAAATCAAGGACGCTGGTTTTACTCTTAGACAAAATGAAGGCTCTATTAAGCCTGCACTCGTTGTTTTAACCCTGTTTGTTGCGTTGCAGATTATTGTAACGCTTAGCTTTGGGAACGGACCAAATTACGATTTTGAAACGCTCCTCTATCAAGCTCTTATTCCTGGGCTAGATGAAGAGCCAATGTTTAGAGGGGTTTTATTATTTTGTTTTTCGTTGGCTGTTGTTTCATCGCGCATTAACTTTTTTGGCTCGCCAATAAACATTGCAGGGTTACTTTTAGTTTTATTAT
>JAAEMD010000136.1 GCA_024225875.1 bacterium | reverse complement strand
GTTTTCCAGAAGCAGGCCATGAAAAAAGCAAGGGCGAAAAAGGTTGTGCAGCAGGACAGGGCGAGCTGAAAACAGGTCTTATTTTTTTTGCCCTGTTTCAGCCTCATTGTCCATCAACATTATTGTGGGCCAGTTTATAACTATTATTTTAATCCAGTTATAAAAGGTTTTATTTGTTTATATAGTTGATAATAATCAAGAATAGAAAGAACCTCACCTCTTATATTCTGATTCTTTTTAAAGAAATCTATTTCTTTGAATTTCAAATCAAGGTCTATATAAGGACTTTTAGCAAGACAGTTAACCAGGCTTTTTCTTCTGGCCCAGAACCCGGATCGGATGATCGAAAAAAAGATGTCTTCATTCAAATTAAACGGTGGGCTTTGTTTTGGAGTGATTTTTATTACGGCAGAGTCTACCCTGGGGACAGGTCGGAAACAGTTTTTGGAAACAGTAAATTCGCAGGATATATTTAGATGAAAGTTTGAGTAAAGAGTCAGGGAAGTATAATCAGATTTTCCTGGCAGGGCATTTAATTTTTTTGCAAACTCTTTTTGTACCATAATAGTTGCAGAATTAATTCTGTCCCTGTGCTTAATTATAAGTTTTATTATTTTTGTAGATATATAGTATGGAATATTGGCAATAATATAAAAAGAAGGTTCATCTATTTCCTGGAAACTGGTATTTAAGATATCTCCGCAAATGAAGGAAGTGTTATCCTTGTCTTTCAATCTTTGTTTTGATATATCAAAATATTTTTCATCTATCTCATAGATATATAACTTTTTTGCTTTTTCAGCTAAATTAAGTGACAGCCATCCTTCACCACAACCTATTTCTAAAGCTGTATGATCTTTTGTTATGCCTGATGTTTCGATGATTTTTTTAATTATATTTCTATCTTTTAAAAAAACCTGTCCGAGTTTATGCATTTTGAATTTTATTTTTTATGCTGATTTGCTGAAAAATTAATTGCTAAATCTATAGCAGCTATAATAGATTCAGGTGAAGCCTTATCCTTACAGGCTATATCAAAAGCTGTGCCATGATCAGGTGATGTCCTGATAAAAGGTAATCCCAGTGTTACATTAACAGCTGAATCAAAAGCCAGCAGCTTAACAGGTATCAGGCCCTGGTCGTGGTAGAGAGAAATTATTATATCAAAGCTGCCATGATAAGCCTTATAGTATATTGTATCTGGAGGGAAAGGACCTTCTACTATGATATTTTTTTTAGCCAGCTCTTGAATAAAAGGTACTATAATGGTCTGTTCTTCTGTTCCGAACATGCCGTTTTCACCAGCATGCGGGTTAAGCCCTGAGATAGCAATTTTTGGTTTTTTGATTCCCAGTAAACTGGCAAAAAGAAAGCTGTTTTCAACTGCAGTAGATAAATTTTCTTTAGTTAAGAGTGCTGGTACCTGTGAAAGTGGTTTATGCACTGTTACCAGCACAGTTTTTAAATTTGAAGTATAAAAAGCCATGCTGGTTTTTCTGCTTTTTGTCAGTTCTGTTAACATTGTAGTGTGACCGGTATAAGGGATTGACGAAAGCTTAAAAGATTCTTTACATACCGGAGCTGTTACAAGAGCAGATATCTTATTATTTTGAGCATATTTAATCCCATTTTGTATAAAGCTGTACGCTGCTTTTCCGTTTGTTTTATCCGGTTTGCAGGTTAGATAATCTTTATTTAATGAAGGGTATGAATCTATAAAATAGACTTCATTTTTTTTACCTGCATAACTTTTCTGATCGGGCAGAGAAAATTTGAAATCAAAATGATCAGTTAAACTTTTAAGTGAAGAATGATGAATTATGCTTTCTGATCCGAAAATAACCGGTATATATGATTGGTCTGCCAGATTTTGCTTAAGGGCTTTCAATGTTATTTCCGGGCCAATCCCGCCGGGATCGCCTAAGCTGATTCCTATAACTGGTAACATAATTAAATTTTAATTACTTCTCCTATTCCATCAAGATCAAAAATACGTTTAATAAAGATATGTTGAGTTAAGCTGTTTGCCGTATAGTTTAGCTCAAGGTAGATATTGTCTTTTTTGATTATATTTTTTTTATGTATCGAAATATCAAATTCATTAAGCATTTTGTTTATTTCTTTTAAAGCGTAATTATCACAGATTTCAATATTTAAGCAGTAACTTACTTCCTGTAGTTTTTTGCTGGTAAAGATTTTAGAAAATAACAGGAATGGTAGAACAAGGAAGGTTACAAAGAAAGCGGGCAGCAGGAAATTTGCTCCTACCAGCATCCCTGTAGATGCAACCAGCCATAGTGTTGCTGCTGTTGTTAATCCCTGGACAATCTGTTTTGACTGCAGGATGGTTCCTGCTCCAATGAAGCCTATGCCTGATACTATCTGTGCGGCAATTCTGCCAGGATCTCCTGTGATAGAAAACTGTGAAGATAAAAAGGTCAATGCTGTTGAACCTACGCATATTAATATATGCGTTTTTAAGCCTGCAGGCTTTCTTTTGAGCTCTCGTTCAAGGCCAATAACTCCTCCGAGAAAAATTGAGATGATACACCTTACTATAAAATCCATATGAAAAAAAAAGCTGTCTAGCGGGCTCATTGATTTAAGAAAATAACTTTATATCTAAAGATTTTTCAGTTGCCTGAACTGTTTTTAAAAATTGAGTTTGATCTATAAAAGAAATTGAAGTGCCGTTTTTAAATAACATTTTATAATTAACTGTTTCCGATTTAATAATTTTATATATATCAGGTGCCTTCATTAAATAACCACCAGTTTTGTCGGATATTACTAATCCCATAGACTTCATTATTTTTATCCACTGGCGAACTGTTATTTTTTTAAAATGCATTTTTTATCTTCCATGTTATATATATATAATTTACACTACTATTGATTCTTTTTAAAGGTTGAGAGCTGTCATTAGAAAATTTAATGGGTATTAAGTGCTGCTGTAAATGGATTAATCCTGTTACTAAAAAGCGTTATCTTTATGAATTATTAATATAACTTTATTCAACATATTGAAGAAATGCTTTAAAATTAAACGTTCAGTGATCTTTATAATATATATATTCTAGGAAAAGAGGTTTATTTAATGACACGCAAGATGATTCTTTTAATTGATAATAATATTGGACATCATGAAAAATTTCTTGGAGATATGAAAGAAAAGTATGAAATAATTTCTGCATATAGTTATGAAGAAGCTGTAAGTTTATTTGAGCTTATAAAAGATCAGGTGAAGGTAGTGTTGCTTAGTGCTGATGTTAAGGGTATGGATACTATTGATCTTTTGGAAAAAATGAAACAGATAGGGGTCTTTTCCGAGTTTATTATATTTTCAAATAATGAGGATATAGATTTAGCAGTGGAGGTTATGAAAAAAGGTGCATACAGTTATATGATCCTGCCATTTGAAGCAAAAGTTTTGAAATATACGATAGATAACATATTTGAGGGTCTGGATATGCTTAAACAAATTGAAAACTATACAAAGATAAGTTTTTTAAGTAAATTCAGCGATAGCCGTAAATTAAGATATCTTGAAGAGCTTTTAAAAAAAAGACGTGGTGAGGGCAGAATTGTTTCAACAGATGAGCTGATGCAGCTGCTGAATGGTGATGATGATGACATAGAAGCTTTATTTGAGAACCCGGGAGGATATAAGGAATTTTTGAAAAATGAGATAGAAAGCCCTCGTATTCTGGTTATAGAGGATGAGGAATATGCAAGGCTGATGATAAAAGCGATCCTGGAAGAAAAATACGAAGTACATGTTGCCGGTGATGGTCAGACAGCTGTTAATATTCTAAAGAATCAAAAAGATATTGATGTTGTGCTGCTGGATATTTATCTGCCGGATACTAATGGTGTTGATCTTCTGCCTAAAATAAAACTTATCAATCCTGAGGTCGAAGTAGTAATAGTTACTGCATATAAAGATATTGATGTTGTTATTAAAACACTGAAAAACGGAGCTTCTGATTATATTAATAAACCTTACAGGAAAGTTGATTTATGTTCGACCTTAACAAGGGTTTTACAACTAAGATATTTAAAGCAGTTTTTACCGGAATTTAATAAACAGTTTCTACAAAAGAATGTTTCATACAGCTCTAAACTGGAAATGTTAACAGATCTTATAAAACAGCGCAAAAAAAATGGAGAAGATTTTAAGATGAGTGATATATACATTTTCTTTCCTGAGCTGAGAAAAACTAATATTGATGAGAATAAATCACTTAAAAGCAATCTTGATGCTGAAGGGTTAATGGCCTTTATATATTGCCTTCAGGCTAAGATTGATCTTTAGCCAGTTAATTAATATTCAGGTGAGATCAGCTTATGGTATAGATGTTATATTTAACTATGATTTTTCTACAATATGAAAACAGGACAGGTATTTAATGAATATTCAAAATGAGAAAATAAAGTTCCCTGTTAAATATACTCTAAAAGTAATAATAGAAGTAAATACAGGAGCAGATGAAAATATAGATGTTCTAAAAAAAATATTGTTGAAATTAAGCATAAGTCACGGTGAAATTACTTTTAGAGTAAGCAGGAATGCTAAATACTACAGCTATTCGGTTGAAGTTATTGTTAATAACCAGGAAATATTTGATGGCCTGTATCAGGCATTAAATGAAATCCCTGGTATGAAGTTTGCTGTTTGATAATGAAGTTTTTTATCATTCACTGTATCAGGCTGTATAATAACAACTATATCAGTCATACATTCCGGGCATCTCATATTTTAGATGGCAGTAATGATAACTATTGATGTCAACTTAATACTGATACATATACAATATGACGTTTGTATGCCGGGTCTTTATCAACACTATTGTGGGCCAGTTTGAATAATTTATACTGATAGTGCGTTTTTTTACTAATGCAGTTTACTTTAATGGATAATTAAATTTAACCTTATCAAAAATTAAGGATATTTAGTAATATATAAAGAAATTATCTGGGTTGATAGTAGGGGTTGGTTATAAGTTATGATGGATAAAAGTCAAATACTTTCTCTTGAGGAACTAAAAAGTTTTAAAAAAGATATTATGAAGTATAAGGGAGTCTCATCTTTTAGTAAGATGTATCCTTTTAAACGACAAGAGTCTATTCAGAATATGCTTATGGAGACACTGGTAGAGAAGAGTGATTCTATAGAAGATCAGTTGGAAATAGCAGATATAGCTTTTCATATCAGCAGGTTTGGCTGGACTGAAGATATTTGTGCTTCTGGTCTGGATATACTGTGTTTAATAAAAGAATCTGATACAGCTTTAGAGGACTATGCTTTGCAGCTAAGATTATTTATTATGATTAAAAGGCTGGCCGAGCCTGCAGGTTTTGAGCTTAGTAATTTGAACAGGTCTGCTCAAAAAGAGGTTGCTTCATTTTTAGATAGTGCTTTGTCAAAGATAAGGGAAAAGACAGTGATATATTATATGGATACCAGAACTAATAAATATAATAATATATTAAATCTTTCAGAAGAGTTCAGAGCCAGTAGTGTTTTTCTAAAAAAAATTATCAGTAATATGGTAGATGTTATTCTTACAGGGCCTAAAACATACTCAAACTCTGAACCAGAAAGCAGTGTTATTACAAGTGAAGATATTCTGGTAAAATTTTTGAACCAGTTTGCAAATGGCAGGTTAGGTCTTGAAAGAGAAGGCCTTTCATATGATATCAAAACATCTATAATAAATGCATTAAAGAAACTGTTTTTATGTAAAGAGAATATTACTTTTAATGATGAAGCGGAAGCTGAAAAGAAATATTTTGATCATATTGAGATGACAGCATCAAAATTTTTTGTGAAATATATTTCTTTACAGGAAAAAGAAATTAGAAGCCAGATTAGTCAGGATGTTGATAAAGCTGATATATCATCTTTATCTGATCACTTGAATAAAATAGATGTGTTTTATGAAATTATGAGTAAAATAAAAGCTAAAAAGCTGCATAAGGCTGTTGAAAAAAACAAAGAAATGCTGTGTTTAATAAAAGAGGAGATAAAAAATATTATATACCAGCTATAGCTGTTCCAAAATAAAATGTCCGACACTTAAAGTTTTTTATTTGTAGGAATTTTTCAGGATTTTTATAATATCTTCTTTATAAAGCTTTTTCAGTTTGCCAACAGGTTTTTCCTTTGTAAGGTTTTCGGCTATTTTTTCCAGTTGTTCGGGATCTATGTTTAGTTCGTTTAATTTTGAGGGCAGATTTAATCTGCTGAAGAACTCTTGTGTTTGTTTAATTGCCTGTTTTGCGGTCAGTATATTATTACTGCCTGTTTCCAGATCCCATATGTTCTTTGCATATTCACAAAACTTATTTACATTATTACTGTCTAATACGTACTCCATCCAGTGTGGTGTAATAACAGCCAGTCCCATTCCATGGGTCAGGTCATAGTAAGAACTGACAGCATGCTCTATGGCATGTGTTGTCCAGTCTCCTGTTTTACCATGGCTGAGTAAACCATTTAATGCAATGCTTCCAGCCCACATCAAATTTGCTCTTGCTGTATAATTTTCTGGTTCTTTTACAGCTGTTGGGCCGTATTTTTTACATGTTAACAGCACACTTTCTGCCAGCCGGTCCTGTATAAAGGTTTCAGTGGAAGGACTGAAGTACTGTTCAAAGGCATGGCTCATAATATCAGCAACCCCGGCGGCAGTATGGTCTGGCGGAACAGTCATTGTATATGTTGGATCAAGGATGGAGAACCTGGGCTTAAGACAAAAATGACTTGCAGAAAGTTTCTGACTGCTTTCTTTATTTGTTATTACTGTGTTTCCATTCATCTCAGACCCTGTTGCTGCCAGGGTTAATACTGTTCCAATAGCTAATGCATTTGAGATCCTGGCTTTTCCAGTAAAAAAATCCCATGGATCACCTTTATAATAAAATCCGGCAGCAATAGCTTTGGCACAGTCAATTGAACTGCCGGCTCCGACAGCTAAGACAAAATCTATTTCATGCGTAATGCATATTTTTATCCCTTCTCTAACACTTGTTATTCTGGGGTTTGGCTGAATAGACGGAAGATCAAAGAAGGTTATAGAGTTTTTAGCCAGCAGACTGGTAACAGTGTCATAAAGTCCGTTTTGTTTTATGCTTTTTTCTCCATATACAAGAAGCACTTTGTTACCATGTTTTTTTATTTCATTAGGTAGACGATCTATTTGATTTTTTCCAAAAAGCACTTCTGTAGGGATAGAATATCTAAAATTCTGCATTATTTTCTCCTGTATAACTAATATAATTATTTAAAATTTGATATTGAGAACTCAACTTAAATATTTTATGTTATACCTGTTTCAAAGTAAAATGTCCGTTTAAATGGGAAAGTGCAGTTTCATAAACGGAGTAATATATAAACGAAGTCATTTGAGAACTTTAAGTGTCGGACATTTTACTTTGGAACAGCTATATCAAGATAAAAATATGGATATCGTGTAGATCAGCCTCATTTTCCATCAACACTATTGTGGGTCAGTTTATGAACAGTATTCGTTTTTTTTCTAAAGGTGTAATGCAGCATGATGATATTACTATGTTAGCTTTTAAGTGGTGTTAGTTCCTGTATAGAGTGTATTTTAATTATAGTCATTTTTGCCCTGGTCTGTTTTTTATAATTATTTTTCTGGCTGCAAAAAAGCAGTGCCTCTATCATAATCTTTATGATAGAGGCTGCAATTCATTATTTCTTATTTTTGTTGTTGTTGTTGTTGTATTGTTCGAATAGGTTTGACAGAATATCATTTGTTTTTTCATCAATCTTCAATTTTGTTTTTGATGATGATTCCTGCTTTGTATTGTCAGTTATAGCTACAGGTATAGGAGGAGGAGGAGGAGGAGGAGGAGGAGGTGTTTCACTTTCTGAATCACTTGTATAGCTGGAGAAATTACTGTAATTAGAATCCGATGAATTCTCCGCATTCGATGAATCCTCTTCAGCAAACTTAAGATACTCCTGTTGGAACGCCTCCATAGTGTTGGTTTGGGCAGGGGCTGTTTTAGGTTGTATTATATCCGATCTCATTGCAGGCTGCGGTAGCGGGTTAACGTCAGCTAGAAAATCATCATTGTAGCTGCTGTTACTAGAATTATTTTTAACCACATCAGCATAATTCTCTTTGAGCTCATTCAGGGGGATGAGTTGAATAAGGTCTGTTTCAGATTGTATTATAGATCGTTGTTTTTTAATGTGAATTGGAGGAAATGGAACTGTATTCGCAGGTGATTGAGTTGGAGGAGGAGGAGGAGGAGGTATCATATCCTGTTCCATTGCAGTCTGCGGTAGCAGTTCGTTGGTAATAGCAAATATATCATCATTATGCTCTATAACAGAGCCGTTATTTTGCTCGTTGTCAGAAGACATTTCAGCAGTACCAGAAGAGCTTGTTTCATATAAATCCCTGATAGACTGCTTTTCATGAGTATACATTTTTTTTAGCAATATTTTTTGCGTTACTGCATTGAGTAGTTGATCTTTTATGGCTGGATTGTTAGCTATTGATTTATATGCCTCGTCAGTATCGCCCATTCCTATCAGGTATACCAGATGGTCCAGCTGATCTTGCTCGAGCAGCCCGGGCTTTTCTGTTGATTGGTTTGGGGCATTTAATGTTATTATTTCTTTATTATATATTGTGTCTTTACTGATATCTAAGTGTGACCTTAGAGCTTCATCATATTTCGCTCCTGTATCATTAACGATAGTTGTTTTATGACGACTATGTTTTTTCTTATTTTTGCTATTCAAATGCAAAGCATTTTTAAAACTACTAAATACATTATTTTTCTTATTACTTTTATCAGTCTTATCATTTTTTTT
>JAAEMD010000135.1 GCA_024225875.1 bacterium | reverse complement strand
CAGTAAGCGATCCCCCAACCGCATTCTTGAAAAAAACAATTAACTTTCTTTAAAATTCCAGGGTAGTAATCTATTGTAATCTTCAAAAGATTTGCAGAATGGGATCTGTTTTATATCTCTCAAACTATCTTTCTGGCGAATTTGTGCGTATAAATGTAGCCCGAACAATGTTTTTGTCTTAAAATATTTTACATAGCGATCTGTTTTCAGGGCTTTTATTGCTTTGTCAAATTCGGCTTGTGGTAAAAACTGTAATATTTGATTTAATATTGTGTTAAACTTCATTTTGGGCTATTCCTCCTTGTTTTTGATTGGATAAAGAGAATAGCCTGCCTTAAATACCAAAAACACGTCATAGACGTGTTTTTTTGTGCCTGTTTTATTCTCAGGTCATTTTGTTTTTATCGGACAACAGTGCTTCCCAGTATACCATCTCGTTCTGTGATTGTTCTTGATAATGCCAGCTTTCACAAACGTCTGGATATTCAAAATGCAATCTCTTCAGAAAACCATACTCTACTGTTTCTACCAACTTATTCCCCAGATCTTAATCCTATTGAAAAAAATGGGCTCAAATAAAATCTATTCGTAAAAAAGAAAATCTTACTATAGATCAATTATATTAACGACATTTTATTATGAATTAGCTATAAAAGAGCCATGACAATTATTGTTTTATATATTTTCGGTACTTTACTGTTAAGGTTGCATCGAAATATCTCGCTCTGTCTGGCGGAGCCATGGTATAATAAAGAAGGGGCAAAAAACTTTGGAGGAAAGAAATGGCCCCACCCCGAAAAAATCCGATAGAAAAAGATCGGAAATGCATAAATGCTGAATGTGAATATTTTAATAAAGAGGGAAGTATGGCAAAAGCCGGAAAATCAGGCAAAAATGATAATTTTCAGTGCTGTAAATGTAAAAAAGGATATAGCTCAACATACGGGACAATATTTAGACGAAAGAGAACAGAGCCAAAAGAAATAGTAAGAGTGCTAAAGAGCTTAGCAGAAGGAAATAGTATTAGAGGCGCATCAAGGATATTTGGTCATGATAAAGATGCCATTATCAATTGGCTAAAACAAGCAGGTCAGCACTGCGAGAAATTTGAGCAAGAATTAGTTGATAGATTTAACTTTACCCAAGTACAAATAGATGAGCTGTGGACATTCATAGTAAAAAAAACGACACATGCAGTAGAAAAAAAGGGGCTAAAAAAGAAACAGTAAAATTAGAATGTAATCTAAAAAAAATAGATAAAAAGAAACGGCATAAATATAAACGTGAAAACACAAAGAAATTTTATGAATATTTAAAATCAAATAACCTTGAAGGCAAGCTTGGAGAAGCCTGGGTATGGAGCGGTATTGATCCTGAAAGTAAATATTTATTTCCAGATATAGTAGGCACTAGAAAAAGAAATACAGGTATCCAGTTGGTAAAAAGAATCAAAGAAAAACGAGCTAACAGCAAAGATAAGCTTTTAATACAGACAGATGATTATGATGTATATGCGGGCATGATAAAAGAGGTTTTTGCCAGCAAAATAAAAACCTTCTTTAGGAACCATAGAAATGAGATTGTACCTAAAGATGTAGAAATGCCTGAAAATATTTTATATGCTGTACTTAAGAAGAAAAGAAGTAATGCTGGCGAAATAGAAGAAATTGCGCCTAAGATTGTTTTTGGCAAAGATAAAGATATACTTGCAGTATTAAAAAGCCATAATTCAACTCAAGGTATAAATACTTCATATATTGAAAGGAACAATTTAAACAGACGACTTTTCAATGCAAGGCTGAGGAGAAAAACTATAACAATTTCAAAAGATTATGACTGTTTAATAGCTCAATTAAACTTACAGAGAATATATGCTAATTTTTGCTGGAATCATCATACCCTGTCGAAACAATTTGGTTCACCAACAACACCAGCTATGGCAATAGGCAAAACAAAAGGCCGTTGGAACCTGATTGATATATTTTTTTATCCTATCACATGATTATGCCAGACAGAGCGAAATATCTTGATTTATTGTCAAGCCCTGATACATTCTTACCCCCCCAGGCATTAACAAGAGCAGCAAAGCGAGGATCCGAAAGAGGATCTGGTTTGCCGGTTCTTTTATGTAACTTCTGCGACATAAGAGGGTTCTTGCTGGTGAGAGTTAATATGGTCGAAATAATCCTCAAAATGATTATCCAGGACAATAGGAGGCAAATTAAAAATATCATTTGTACGATCAGGATAATCTTCTTTAGCTAGTTCAAAAGGGGTTTTATGATCGCGATAAGAATTTTTCCTCAAGAAATTAAAGTCAATTAAGAATGTATACATTTTTCTTAGTAAATCAGTTTCGGAATTGATAAATTCGATATCATAAAATTCATGTTCGACCAGTCTGTGAAAAGTTTCTACATCCGAGTTAAAGGCAGGTGAAGCAGGAGGGATGAAGCGTAGTTTTGCCTGAAAAAACTGTTAATGTCAATATAAATTCCCCAGGGTAAGGTAGTTTAAAAGGGACTACCCTGAGACAAGCAAAAAAAGCAGATTATCATGATAAGGTGAAGCTTCGAAAAGGAGGTTGAAAAAATGAGGCAACGCGGTAAAGGCAAAAAAAGCAAACCCGGATTAGCGCATCATGTCTTAAAAAACATCTATCAACCACTCTATCGCATTGAGCGCGAAGCAAAAAGAAAAAAGCTTACTCCCAATGAAATTAAAGAATATTGGCATAAACATAGCAAACCTATCCTGGATGCCTGGCATAAATGGCTGATCGAACACAAAGAACTTACCCTGAAAGAATCCCCGATCGGTAAAGCAATCAAATATGCTCTTAACCAGTGGGATGGTTTGCAAATCTACTTAACTGATGGCCGGATTGAGATTGAT
>JAAEMD010000134.1 GCA_024225875.1 bacterium | reverse complement strand
GCTTTGTTTTGCATACTGTCATAAGTTACCTTAGACAGAGTAATTTTGAAAATTTCTTTTACTTTTTTATTACAAAAGTATTTATAATATTTGTTTTGTTCTTCTTCTGGGCGCATTCCCATTTTCCCGGTTCTATGACCCTATGATAGTATACTATATTTAAAAAAAATGATATGCTCTTGCTTTAAATATAAACTTCCGCCGCTGTAAATGGACGCTGTACTGGTCCAGGCTATATAATAAAGAAAGAGCACTCGACATGGAACTTGAAAAAGAAAACAATATTGAAGATTGTCAGGAAATAGGAGATGTATACGCATGCCTTAAAAAGTTAGAACAAGAAAGAACTCTAATAAATAGCCCCGAAGAGCTAGAAGCATTGGAAAAAAAAATTATGGGGTATACGAAAAGATTGGGAGTTTTGCTTTTACAAAAAAAATTGCAAGATAGTTTGAATTCTGAAGAGCAACAGAGTGAAGAAGCCGAATTGATCAGGTTTTATCCAGGACGGATGAAAAGTGAAGGCTTTGAGACAGTACAGATTATTACGTCAGGAGGTACTAAACTTAAAGTCCGTGTCCGTTACTATCGAAGAGCTTGTCATCGTCGAAATGGAAAAAGGCATAAAGGTGTTTATGTTGGTTTAGTTTTGCTTGGGATTCATGATCGGTGCACGCCATATCTGGCTGCTATGGTTAGCCTTTGGGCAGCACTACTGAGCTCATTTGAGGAGGTACGGCAAGTACTTTTCGAGCAAGGATTGTTACTTGGTGTAAAGACTATTCGAAAGTTAGCTTATCGCTATGCCGATAGAGCACGAATATTGCAGCAAATAGGTATGGTTCCCTTAGGTGAAAATGAAAATCTCAAGGGGTGTAGAGTGGTAGTGAGTACCGATGGTGGACGAATAAGGTTACGCGAGAATAAGCGGGGGCCCAAAACGAAAAAAGGGAGAACCAGATACAAAGGGGAATGGCGTGAGCCTAAATTGTTAATTATCTATGTTGTAGATGCACAAGGAAAATTGGAAAAGAGCTTTAGTCCCTTTATTGATGGGACTATGAAAGGGCCTGATGCAGTATTTCAAATGTTAAAAGGTTATTTGGAATCTCTTTGTATAACAAAGTCTACCCAAGTCTTATTTGTTGCCGATGGAGCACACTGGATCTGGAACCGAATACCGAATTTGGTTAAAGCACTAAGTTTAGATCCAAATTGTGTCCATGAGCTCCTTGACTTTTATCATGCAGTAGAACACTTAGGTAAAGTTGCAGCTTTACGAAAAAAATGGACTACAAAAGAACGAAAAGTCTGGATAAAAAAGCAACGCCGCCTTCTATCAAAAGGAGAGGCTGAATTAGTGGTAAAGGCAGTGAAGGATATTTGTAAAGGAAGGAATGGAAAAGCAATTACTCGAGAGCGAAATTACTTTATTAGGAATGTAAAACGGTTAGCTTATTCAAAGATAAAAAAACTGAATCTACCAATTGGCAGCGGCGCTATTGAAAGTGCTATTCGTAGAGTAGTCAATTTACGCCTAAAAGGACCGTGCAGTTTTTGGTACAAAGAAAATGCTGAAAAAATGCTTATGTTACGTTCATACTTTAAATCCGGCCGATGGAGTTGCTTGAAACAGATGGCTAACTCACCTGTTTCACTTCTGGAAGCTTGACCGGGAAAATGGGAATGCGCCCATAAAAAATCAAAATCCTAAATATTATTTCTTGTAAAACTTACAAAATAGATATAAATAAATTTTACTATGATTATGAATGAGATTTCAGAAATATTGAAGGACCAACAGAATCAGATGGCATCGATAGTTGACACTAAGGCTAACGATACTATTACAGTATTGCTTAATGTTATCGAAGTATTATCATCTGAAAACGCTACATTAAGAGAAACAGCTCAAAATCTCAAAGATGAAAACAATAGACTTAAAGGGGAACAAGGCAAACCAAAAATTAAAGGAAATAAGAAGAGTGATGGGGATATCTCTTCTGATAAAGAACGTAAAAATGCAGAGACTGTAGGGAGCAAAGATCTACAGCAAGAAGCCTTTAAGCTAAGTAAAAACACATTAGATAAACTTAAAGAACAACGAATACCACAAGAAATATTAGATAAATTAAAAAAGCTTTGCAAACAGAGTTATTCAAGTAAAGATGAGTTTATCAAAGCTGTAGAATTGGAGATAGGAGAGAAGTTATCATGCAAATATTCTTCTCTTCTTATCAAGCATGCCCTCTATAAAAAAAGAAAAGGAAAGTCCAAAGTAGTAGATATTCCTATTGATCGTGAAGTAAAATGTTCTGTAGATAAAAACCAATTACCTGAGGATGCAAAATCCAAAGGACATGAAAATAAAGTAGTGCAAGATATTATCATCAAAACAGATAATATTGTATTCACGAGAGAGAGCTATTATTCTCCTTCTCAAAATAAGACATATCTTGGGGAGATACCTAAAGGCTATGAAGGTGGATATGGATCGAACATCAAATCCCAAATAGTTATATTTAAATATGTAAATAACATGTCGATTCCTAAGATCGGAGACTTTTTTC
>JAAEMD010000133.1 GCA_024225875.1 bacterium | reverse complement strand
TTATACTCAGTGGGTTAGAAAACCTACAGTTTTATGGACAATGACATTTCGAAATAAATTTGGCTATAATTGCTTTAATAAGCGTCTATAAATCATATTCCATAAAGTATACAGCATAAATGGTTTATGGAATGTTACTGTTATGCTCAATAAGTGAATTTATCAGTATCTTACTGAAATTGTACATAAAATACTATATGCGTATGATTTTTACACGAATCGTGCCCGTACCCCAAATTGCATGGATTTAGACTCTTTTTTGACTTTTGAACACTCTTTTGATATCAAAATAGATGGAAAATCATGGCATCTATTAATACAGTTATGTGATGAAAATTTAAATCATCAATTTAAAAGGAATTAATAAATGATAAGTGCAGAGTTTTTGTTAACATCATTGGTGGTGATTTTAATACCAGGAACGGGAGTGATATACACAGTCTCAAATGGTCTCTTCCTTGGATGGCGTGCCAGTATTGCCGCTGCATTTGGGTGTACTACCGGAATTATTCCTCATTTAACAGCAAGCATACTTGGTCTATCTGCAATACTCCATATGAGTGCAGTTGTCTTCCAGGTTATTAAATTTGCGGGAGTAATTTATTTGTTTTATCTGGCATGGTCTATGTGGCGCGAAACTGGTTCAATAAAATTTGATTCATCTACAACACAAAGTGGTTTATTACGTATCGCTACGAGGGGCTTCCTCATAAATATCCTTAATCCTAAGCTATCAATATTCTTTTTTGCCTTTTTACCGCTTTTTGTAATTCCTGAAGCCGCATCACCATTACTTCAGATGTTAATTCTAAGCATTATATTTATGGGACTAACACTGCTCATTTTCATTTTGTATGGTTTATCAGCGCATGGCGTTCGCAGGTATGTCCGAAATTCCCCAAAATTTATTGTCTGGTTGCAGCGTTCATTTGCCTTAACCTTTGCTGCACTTGGGGCCAAACTGGCAATAACGGAACAATAATTTCAGTGAAATTGGAGGTGATTCCTTAAAGGCTCAAACAAGCCCATGAAACACATCAAATTAAATAAAGTTACAATCCAATCCTGCCAACAGTGGCCTATAATTGTGTGAGTAAGAGAGTGAGCAGCCATTCCCGAAGGAAATGTAACATATTGATATTAGATAGTTTTTATTTTTAGTACTTCCTAAAACAACTAATTGAATATTAATAAAATACAATTTTCTACTGCATAGTAATGAGGATGTTTTGTATAATATGCTGATTTGTAATTGAAAATGTTTACGAACACTATTTTTTTAAAATCTATAAAATCAATGTGTTAAAGTACCTCCGGGAATAGCTGGAGAGTGAGTGAGGGTTAAAAACGACTTAGAACTTGAGGGGATTTGATTAGTGGTGACTATAAGAAAAAATTCAAATAAAAAAAGCACATCGGACATGTTTATCGAATATGCTCAGGATTACATCAGAATAGGATCTAACCTGGAAGAAACAAAAAATTACTTAAAT
>JAAEMD010000132.1 GCA_024225875.1 bacterium | reverse complement strand
CGCTGGTTTATGATAAGATCTTGAAATTCTGGTTGGAAACAAAGGTTTAAATTGAGGGTATAAATGAGATGTTACAAAATGTGAAACTGCAGAATGAAAAAAGTCTGGTTATAATGAAAATATTCCTGGTTTTTGTGATTGCAATTATTGCTTCAATGAGCAGTTTTGCGGTGCATCTGCTTACAGTAGAGTGGCTGCCGGCTTGGATAGGAAGTCAAATGCAGGGCGTAGAAATTGTGCCATCCTGGAGTGTTCGCTATATTGCGGCAGTGACATCAGTCGAGTATGGGTTAGCAGCCGTCGCATTATACTCTCTTGGTCGAGAAAAGCTTTTAACTTTTGGCATATTTAAAGCTGTCATAATATTTTCAATTTTGCTGGCGTCCATTCATGGTGCATTTATAAGGCAGCCTTTAATGGACTATCTAATTGGAAACCCCTTGCAGATTACCTTGGTTCAAAATGGTTTTAAGTGGTTGATATGGTTGCTCATATCATTTGTTGTCGTGTATGGTTTTGAGTTTTTAATTAAAAAACAAGGTGGTAAAAAATCATGAATATGTCAGAGCCAAGGAATATTATTCTTTGTATAGGTATTCCAGCCCATAATAATTTTTCACTTGAAGCCAATTTTTGCTGAACTATCTTTCTTGCATTGTAATTTTTTGTTCGCATTTGAGAGCTAAGATAACTTGCTGGGGACACAGTCGGGCAGTATAAGCGCTTCTTGGGTTTTCATAGAGCTATATTGGTCAGGTTCTTTTTTTGTTATGTCAAACACTTGGAAAATTCTATTTTTCCGTCATTTTGTCCAGATTTTTTGTAGGCAGTCACCTGGTAGCCATTTGCAATCAGCATCATAAGCATGCCTGGGTATTTATTCATGCTTTTCACTGATATTTCAGTCCCCCCGGCAGAGTGTACTTCAAATTCCTGCCTTTTCAGCAAAGCTTTGGCTATACCATTTTTTCTCTGGCTGGGAATGACTCCTCCTAACCAGCTATAAAATTTTTCTGAATTTATCCAATATCCAAGCTTGTACCCAATCAAGCCACCTGAAATCTCTGCAACAAGTGAAATATATTTCTTTGAGCCAATGCGATCTGAAAAATATTTCAAATCAGATATTGTATGCATTTCAGGAATTTTGGAATGAATCTCTAAAAGTTCAATAAACGATGCTGTTCTAATTATCATTTTTACCTCATACAATGTTTTTAATTTAAAAAGGGGATCAAGATTCTTGAAGTTCTCCCAGTGTAGTTTAAAATAAATTAGATTATGTTTTTTTCATTGCAAAAAATGAAATTAAGCTAAGAAAAGATAAAAAAACATTAAGAATGGCTAAAGGAAGCAAGCTTGTTGGAACAAAATGACTTAAAATATACATAAAAATGCCAGAAACTAGTGAAAATGTAGCGCCCATAATACCACTGCTCATTCCAGCTATTTTTTTAAAATAACTAAGCACTTTTGCCATACAATTGCCAAAAACTAAGCCCGATAACAGTGCTAATATACTGCAAGGTGTTAATAAATAATAAAGATAAAAATTATCAAAAAGACTAAAAACTAATAGAACAAGGCTTGTTACAAGGGATAGTATAATTGCAACACCTGTAATATTATCTGCCTCAAAATATTTTATAAGAAAACGATTTATTAAGGTTCCTATAAGATATGAAATTCCTATTATTAACGAAATATAACCAAAGGTAATGGAGTCGATATTAAGTTTGTGTGTTAATAAAAAAGGAGCAAAAAAATTAAAAGATAAAATAATAGTATTAATACAACTTAAGCATAACACACCATTCCAAAAGGATTTATGTTTGAAAATTTTTATAGCATCCTTTTTGATGGTAGACAATTGAAATTCTTTTTTATCATGAATAGTTTCCTTAAAAAAAAACAAAACTCCAAAAATAAGTAATAGACAATATATAATTAAAAAATAAAAACAGGCCTGCCAGTTAAAATAGGAATATAGATACCCGCCAATAACTGGTGCTGTAATAGGCGCTAAAGCCCATATCATTGTTATATAAGTTGTAACAATTTTAAGTTTTTTGCCTGAATAAACATCAACAGCAATGGATTTATTCATAACAGAAAAACATGCAGCACCAGCAGCTTGAATAGATCTTGAAAAAATTAAAACTTCTATTGAATGTGATGTAGCAGCAATAAATGAACCTACAATAAAAATAAAAGAGCCAATAAATAAAGATGTCCGTCTTCCAAAAGCATCGGAAAATGGCCCCCAAAAAAGTTTAGATATCCCAAAAAACACAATATATGTGATAACAGTAAGTTGAATAAAATGATGATTGGTTTCGAGTGCTTTTTGAATATATGGCATAGCAGGAGCATAAATATCAATTGCTCCTTGTCCAATAGGAATCATTAAAAGAATAAGAGGTATAATAGTTTGCTCATTTTTATTATTTGTTTTCATAGGGTGTGTTCAAAATTTTGTGTCAAAGTTTCTTATTTCAGATTGAGCACATATCCAGCGGAAGTAAAAGTCAGATCCGAGAAGGAACCTTTAAATTGCCACATCGAGGAATTAATTTTTAGTGAAGCGGCGTTTTTGGAATCGTCCTTTCGATCTGCAAATAAATACTTATCAAATTCTTAGTTCTTTATCCAGTCTTCCTTCAAAAAAAATGTCATCTGGGAAATTGTCAGCGACCAGTTTTGAATGGTCATTGTCCATTTTTTACTGGCGTTCAGAACCCCCTGTAAAGCAGCTTTAACAGGGGGTTCTGGTTTGGAATGACCCTTTTTGGTCAGTTTTCTAAACTGTCTATGCACAGCCTCTATGGTATTTGTGGTGTATATTATCCGTCGGATCTCTTCAGAATATTTTAAAAAATGACTGAGACCCTCCCTGCTACGACGCCAGGATTTAATTACAATCGGGTAAAAACCTCAATTGAGGTAGAATTTGCCTGATAATCAGCTGGATATTTCTTGATTTTGACGGCTTTATCTACAGCGCAATTTTCTTTGATAGACGGATTTCGTTTTATCATTATTCGAAAATGAGAATTATTTATTTGAATAATGAACTTTTCTTGATTTCAATATAATTCATTCCATAAAATATTGAGCTTACATGCATTGCCTGTAAGAACTCTCCATTTTTAAGCATTTCTACGACTTGTTTATACTCGATGATCCAGTTTTCATAAATTGACAACATCTTGGCTGTCGGTTATTCTCTCCACGTTAACAATAAGCCTTATGTTTCAGCGATGGAGATGATTTGTAACGTCCCCATGAGTTAAGATGCATGTGTTTGGATG
>JAAEMD010000131.1 GCA_024225875.1 bacterium | reverse complement strand
TCTCATATCTTAATAAGATTAACATATATGAGAATTATTGTGCCAGCTATAAAGCATGGTGTAAGATCAAATTAATAGCGATTTTAATTCCTCTATATCAAGTTTCTTTACGCCATCAGCTTCAATATCAATTATACTGGAAATCAGCTCCCTCTTTTGCTCCTGCAGCTCCAGAATCTTTTCTTCAATTGTACCTTTAGAAATGAACTTATAAACAATGACTTTATTCTTCTGCCCAATTCTGTGAACACGATCTGTAGCCTGAGATTCAACAGCTGGATTCCACCATGGATCAAGATGTAAAACATAATCGGCAGCGGTCAGGTTGATTCCTACCCCTCCGGCTTTAAGTGAAATAATAAATAAACCAGCTTCTTTACTACTCTGAAACCTCTCAATAGAAGCAATTCGTTTTTTACCAGTTACAGAACCGTCAATTCTTTCCAGATAGATGCTGTTCTCCTGTGCCCAGTCCTCCAGAATATCCAGCATCCCTGTAAACTGTGTAAATATAACTGCTTTGTTACCCTCATCTATCAGCTCAATAATTCTTTTTTTTGCTTCTTCAAACTTTGCTGACTCCATGTCTTTCTGGTGTTTAAATTCATTTAATAACCGGGGATGAATACACACCTGTCTTAACTTTAAGAGAGATGTAAGTATATTCAAGTACTCTCTTTGACCTTTTGCATTTTTTATACCTTTTTTAGCAGCATCAAGAACAGTTTTGTATAGTAGCTCCTGATTTTCATTTAAATTGCATTTAATGATAATTTCTGTTTTTGCTGGTAATGAATCCAGAACCTCAGCTTTAATACGTCTCATAACAAATGGTTTGAGTTTAGTTTTAATTATTTCTCTATGACCGTCTTTTACTGCAATATCAAATACTTTCTTCTCTCCCAGGTAGCCGGGCATAACAAAATCAAATAAATTCCATATATCAAATAAGTGGTTTTCTACAGGAGTTCCTGTAACAGCTAACTTAAAACGACTGTCCAGCAGCTTTATTGCCCTTGATATTTGTGTTTGAAAGTTTTTCATGTACTGGGCCTCATCTACGAAGATTGCAGAGAACTTTATCTTTGCCAGGAACTCAAGATCATTTTTTATAATCCCGAAGGAACTAATAATAAAATCTGTATGTTCCAGTTCTTCAATCCTGCTGCATCGGTTTGATCCTGTATAATTTATGATTTTTTTTCCAGGGAGAAACTTAGTGATCTCCCGTTCCCAGTTATATACTACGTTAGTTGGACAGATAATGAATTTGGGATGCTTTTCTTTTATAAATGTTGAGAATGCCAGTACTTGAACGGTTTTGCCAAGACCCATATCATCGGCCAGAACTCCTCCAAACCCTGTAGAATATAAAAAATTAATCCAGTTGACACCATGCTGTTGATATAACCTCAACTCGCCATTAAAGTCACTGCCGGGTAGTTTGTGGGATGAAAAACTATCAATATTTTTTATGCTGTCGATCAGTTTTCTGCTCTGATCATTACCGCCCTGTATCGAAGAAGCCGATATCATAGGTAAAATATCCATTTTGCTGAACTTCCTGTTTACACCAAAAGCATTGAATTTACTTAGCAGCTTTAACTCTTTTTGTGATTTTTCTGAAATCTGAACGTAACCGGACTTTGTTTTGATATAACCCTGATCCTGAATCATTAGCCTGGCAATTTCCTGTAAAGATATCTTCTGGCCGTTGATATTACAGTTAGGCTCAAAATAAAACCAGTCCTGACCGGATGACTGGATGGTGAAGTCTATATCTGCTGATTCTTTGATTATATTAAACTCAGGTACGTTCGAATCAATAAACCATCCACGTTCAATTAAAACAGGTACTACTTTTTTCATAAATTCAGCTATATCTCTCGGGTTCTGCAACATAAAAGGAAGGTCATTTTCTGTGAAAAGATCCATTAGATCCTGTTGATATATTACTTCCATTTCCATATCACGAAGATACCTTTTATCATTTTTTTTATCTGAAATTATCGATTCTTTGTTATCCGGAAATATAATAATAGAAGCATACTTAAAAGACAGGGCAGGTGATAGTATATTATCTGAAAATGTTAGAGTAAGACAGGGTGCAGGATCAATGCTTTGTGGTAATATTTCGGAAAAATCTGCTTTTATCTGCCAGTACACTTTCTTTTTATTTGGTTCGTATATATTTTTGATAAAATATTCAGCTTCTGTAGAATCAAATGTTATTTTATTTTTATCCATTAATTGATTAATGAATACCTCTAACTCATTAGATATATTCTTAATTATTGTTCCGTTACAGAAATATAATTTTTCCCTTGAAGTATTAAAAATCATAAATGAGAAAATATTTTTCAGCCACTCATCTCTATTAACCATCTCACAAACCAGTAATGATTTATGTTGTTTTACTAATATTGTTACAGGAACTAACTCATCATGCTGCAGCTTTTGATATCTGCCATTTCTTTTCCAGAAAACAGCTCTATCCAGTTCCAGTGCTTTATTAAAGAACAATCCCATATCCTGATCATCAGGGATCGCAAATATGTAACTATTGCCACTTTCTATCTTTTTAACAAACCTGGCTAAACTATAGCAGAACTCTAAATCTTCTTCAGATAAGCTGCTTTCATTTTGATATAGAAAAGACATAAGTGATGCCAGGGCAAGAGGAACAGTCTCCTGCTTCCACTTTACTTCAACTGTTAATAAAAGCTGGTTTTTTTCGTCTATAATAAAATCAAAAGAATATCTGATATCATTCACTGGTAAAAAATTCCACAGAAATATAAGAGTTTAGTCATAGCCCTGGTTTGAATATAACTGGCCCATTATCTTTTCGCCAATAACCGAATTAATCATAACCTCAACCTTAATAACATCATTATAATAGCTCTTATTAACGATTACGCCAAAGTTGTGCAGCAAATTTATAATATCCATTCTTTTATAAGGGATACGATAAACAAACTGTTTTCTTTTAAAAGCCAGCAGCTTATCTATAGTAGCTAATAACTCTTCTAATCTTATCTCTTTTAAGGCTGATATACATACTGTATATTTATAGTTTTTAATTACGTCATTTAATTTGGAAAAAGATATCAGTTTATCAGTTTTATTAAAAACAAAAATCTGAGGTATGGAAAAGGCCTCCAGTTCTTTAAGAATATTATCTGCTGTTTCAATCATTGATAAGAAATTTGGGCTGGAAGCATCTACAACTCTTATTAAGATGTCGGCATCAATAATCTCTTCCATTGTAGCTCTAAAAGAACTCACCAGCTGATGAGGTAATTTTTGTATAAAACCAACAGTATCTGTTAAAAGAACATTATCTTTACCTGGAAGAACTAATTTTTTTGTTGCAGGGTCCAGTGTCGCAAAAAGCTTATTCTCTACTAAAACACCGGACTTCGTAAGTTTATTTAATAATGTTGATTTCCCGGAATTAGTATATCCTACGATTGCAGCTGTTACAGCTGGTACTGCCTGCCTTTTCATCCTTCTGGTCCGTCTATGTTCTTTTATTTTTTCTAATTTACGTTTAATTGTACTGGTTCTTCTTCTTATCTGTCTCTTATCTACTTCTAACTGCTTCTCTCCTGGTCCTCTGGTCCCAATACCTCCGCCTAACCGTGATAAATGTGTCCACATCCTTGTCAGTCTGGGCATTAAATATTCCAGTTGAGCCAGCTCAACCTGTAATTTAGCTTCATAGGTCCGTGCTCTAAAAGAAAATATATCCAGTATAAGACTTGTCCTGTCTAATATTTTTATTTTTAACTTCTTTTCCAGGGTTTTATATTGTGTAGGAGTAAGCTCATCATCTGCTACTAAAACCTCAGCACTGGTCTTATTAATTAAACTAATTAACTCTTCAAGCTTACCCTGACCTATATAACAACTGTGATGTGGATTTTTCCTTTTTTGTATTAATCTTCCTGATACGGTCAGCCCTGCTGTTATACAAAGTTCAGCAAGTTCATTAAGAGATTCTTCAATAGACCAGGCAGTTTTGTTTTCATGCAAATCAAGGCCAAATATAATGGTCCGGACTGTTTGTTTTTTTTCGTATATCAATTTTTCTTTCTGGATACTTTCTTTATAAGCTCTTTTACAGCCCTGGATTGTTTCCTGGCCATTTTATCGGCAGGATATTTTTTTATATATTTTACCAGTTCCTTTTCAGCTAAATAGGGTAACTTGGCATATACAGCAGACTGTATATAGTACTGATGAAACTGCTGTTCTTTTTCAGGATAATAAGTTATTAACTTTTTATATGATTCCAGACTTTTCCTGTACTGTTTAAGACTGAAGTATATTGCGCTTAGATTTTTGATGGTTTCAAAATGTCTGGGTTCTGACTTAATATTTTCCTCAAGGTAAATAACAGCATTACGCAGGTCATTTTTTAACATATAAGAGCTTGCTATAGCTAACTTTATACTGGGAAAATCAGGGTTCTGTTTATAAACTGATGTATAATGATCAAGAGCCTTATCGAGCATTTTCTTCTCGCGATATAAACCGGCAAGATTATAACGTGCCTCCAGCATTCTTTTATCCATATGCACAACTGTTTCATAATATTTTATTGCTTCATCTACCTTGCCGGTCTTGTGTAAATAATAAGCTTTATTTAATTGGAATAATGGATTCTGGTTATCGTTTTCTGCGGCCTGATCTATCATTTCTGCACCCAGCCTGTGGTATTCTTTTTTTAATTTTTCATTCTTTACTATTTTTTCCATCTCAAAATAAATAGTTGCAAGACGATTTTTAAACCATGGATTAACAGGGTCCATATCTATTATATGTCTATATAGATTTGACGCTGTTGTTAGAACTTCCAATTTATATTTATCGTTGTTTTTTACCAGTTTTGCGACCTTTTCAAAAGTTCTACCCAGACTTGTGTAATAATGTGTTTCCCATGGTGCATATTTAACAGCTTTTACATACTCTTCTACAGCAAATTTGTATTTTTGAAAAGCATCATAGTGATAGGCATTTCTAAAGTGCCTCTCAGCCTTAAATGGTAGAAAAAACTGCCAGAAACCTATAATATTTAATATTAAAAATATAAATAATATAAGCCAGTGAAAATGAGTTATATTACTTAAGTAGATCAAGTCAGGATTTTTGTTTTCAGGCTGGCTGACAGCCTTCTGATTAATATCGTTTTTTGTCTTATTAATTTTCTTCTTCTTCATCTTTTACCCTGAAATCCGGATGATGCACAATTGCCAGACCGATACCCATAAATGAATAAAATAAAACCAGTGTAGCAACAACACCAAAATTGAAAAAAACCTGGCCAAGATAGATCGATGCTCCTGTAACTATGCCTATAGCAATATAGCTGTACCTGTTAAAGTTAAGCTCTATTAACCCGCTGAGAACCAGTAAATACCAGCCTGTAATAAATATTAAATAGTAGGACACAAAGCCCAGTATACCTCTGGTTGCGAGTGTGTTTAAATACTCATTATGCAGTCTGTCAGGTGTATAATTATGTCCTCCTTCCAGGATTCCATACTCAGATCTACGGTATTTTGGGTACATATATTTAACCGTATCAGGCCCGGAACCTAATAACCAGTAGTCCCTTATCCATGGAAAGGAGCTCTTCCACATAGATGTTCTTGCTGAACCTGCAATCGCAATATTTGCATAAGATACCAGTCGGCCCTGTACATTTTGCAGAACCTTCAGGCCACCGTTTGGTTCTTTATCATTTGAAATACTGGACAAATGAATAGGGATGCTGGGAATTATTATTATAAGGGCTGAGATAATTAAAAAGCTGGACAGCCAGAATACTGTCTCTTTTTTTAAGAGGGTATTCTTTTTTAAAAGAAAAATATAGCCGGTAGTTAGAAGTGTATAAAGTAAAATATTTGTTATAGATATTGCAACAAACTGTAGTTTGGCAAAAAGAAAAATAATAACTATACGCGAAAAATACTTTTGTAATAACCCGTCCACTTTTAAAGATAAAATAATAAAATATGCAGCTAAACATAAATATACAGGTATGGATACAAATTTATTTAAAGCAGCTAAATTATAATTAAACGTAATATACAAAACTACTGAGGAAAGTATAACATAAGCAAGTTCTTTCCGCCTTTCTTTCAGGCTCCTGCTGCTCTTTTGAGTAAAAAAATAAGAGTATAAAATGTAACCAGATAGAATCATAAATATTATTAATCCGATAATCCAGTGCTTTTTATGTAGATTAAAAAGATCGGTCATATAGTATGAACCTATTGCTATAGAAGAGATAAAAAAGTCTGTGAAAAATTTGAGCGGACTATCTATGTTCAGATCCCTTGTGACAAATAAATAAAATAGTGTCATAGAACCAACAAATCCAAGCCATGTTGCTTTAGAAAAAGATAAAAATTGAGCATAGAAACAGATGGAAATTGATATAAATATTAACCATCTGGCAGTTTCATGCCAGATTGATATACTACCTCTGTTTTTATCTTTTGCTACAAAATATAATATCCATCCTAACCCTAAAGGAACAACCATTGCCATATAAGCACAAAAATGGACCGGATTATTAATGCAGGCAAATACTCTCTTTGTTGGATCTACGCTCCAGCGCATAAAATCACGACCTAAACTCTGATATATTCCATATGCGGCAGATATAATACTTGATCCTAATATAGCAGCTAGAAAAAACTGGACCTGTAACCTTCTTGTTGTTAATTTCACAAACATCATAAAAAGCATCATATAGTTAAAAATTGTTATTATGCCTTCCCATCTGTCATAAGCACCAATTATTGCTACTTTAATATTTTGAGAGAATATAGTTGATAGAATATTAATAACAAGCCATATTAAAACAGGAATTTCAATGCCTGTTTTCTTCCATTTAAAACCTGTGATATTAAAACTCTCATCGGCACTGTTATCAAATCCGCTATCTTTTAAAAGAATATATCGAAATAGCCACAGTACATATGTAATCATAGTCACATATCTCATTAAAAGCATCTTGTTAACTTCAAAAACAGACCTGGTATAAGAGGTGAATACTAGAGGGATCCCAACTAAAAGAATGGTAAAAAGTGCCAGGAACGCTATATCAAAAAATAATACTACCTTATTTTTGTTCATAGTACATTATTTTATAATAATATTTATCTCAAGCCAATAACTCTATTTTTTATTATTCTAAATAGCTTTTGCTAACACCTGATTAGAACTGTAAAAGTGGTGATAACCAGCTTAACATATTCACCTGAAAGTGATGTTTAGATGTTTAGACTATCGGATATCCTGTGTTTTTCCTGTTTTATTAATTTCTTTGAGAGTTTTCTTATAGAACTTTCCCAGTGCTTTATCTTTACGTCTTTTTTCCAGGCTGTTCATTTTATTGTAATCGGACTCTTTCTTTAGTTTCATGTAGTTTTGATAACCTTTCTCTGATAACTGCTTATTATCGACAGCCTGCAAAACGGCACACTTTTTTTCATGCTGATGGGTGCAGTTTTTAAATTTGCAATCCTTACTTAAAAGATTTATTTTATCAAAAATACTGTTTAATCCTGTATTGACATCTATATTTCCAAGTTCACGTATCCCCGGGTTATCTATAATGAAGGCTCCTGTTTCTAATCGTATAAGATGTCTTACTGAGGTGGTATGGCGACCTTTTTTATCCTTTTTTCTAACTGCCTGTGTACAGAATAAATTATTACCGGAAAGTTTATTTAATAATGTAGTTTTTCCAACACCGGAAGATCCCAGCAAACAGTATGTCTTGTCAGGAATTATTATTTTTCTAATCTCATTTATATCTTCAGGGTTTTGATTGCTGAAGGCGATTATGTTTATATTACTAATACGTTCTTTTATTTTCATAATC
>JAAEMD010000130.1 GCA_024225875.1 bacterium | reverse complement strand
TTCCAGGAAACTTTTGGCAATTTCATCTCGCGTAAAGGTTTCCTGGATAAATTTATCATGAATGTTGATTATTTGTTTCATAGGAAATCTGCTTCATAGCATCAAGCTGGTAAAATTTTTTATTATCCCCGTAAATATATCTGATAAACCGAATAAGGAGCCAGAGCACAAAAACAGGTATGATAACTGTCTGAAGGATAAACACAATAATCAGATTTATGGTATATTCGGCATAATCTGATATTTTATCTTTTAAATAAGCTATCTTGTCCTTTATATTAACTGCTTCTGTGGTATCTGTATACATTTTTTTCAGTTTGCCCAGATAGCCTGACTCATCCGGTTTTACTTTGGTCTTTTCTTTTATCAGGCTTGAATTTTTTATTTCCTCATTAACTTTTTCTAAAGACTTGACAGATTCAGTGTATTTGTCTTTCAGGAAAAGATCATATATTTTATCACTTACAATTGCAACAGCAGGTATGCAGAATCTTATAACTATTGACACCAGCATCAGTTTATATCCCCAGGTTTTTAAATCAAATCTTCCAATCCTGTACTCGGGCCGGAATCTGGAAACGATAAGAGAAACCCAGGTTCCCATAAAAATCATCATCATGGACAGAGACAGAAAAACTTTGAAACCAAACCATATCCCCATTTCCATGAGAACCTTCTGAATACCCAGCGA
>JAAEMD010000129.1 GCA_024225875.1 bacterium | reverse complement strand
TTTGTTATATCCAAAACACTCACAGGCTTAATTAATTGTGAGTTTAAAATATCCGTTACCTTCATCTCAGTAAGTTCAGGCACATTACTTATCAAGTTTTCATATTTGGGGTGTTTTGATCCATATTCTGTCATTCGTTTTATAGAAATATTTTTAACTATATCAAAAGCTGAAGCAGCAGGGGTCTTTTCAAATGAAAAGAGGCTTCCCAAATTTACCATATATCGGGTACCAATCTCAGAACGAGTTCCTTTAATGCCTATTGAATGTTGATTTACTACCCCTGTATAGGATAGTAATCGTAAAGCTTCACTCACTGCCTGCGGTGCATCCCTGTGAACCCAGAAAAAGCAGGTTGTTTTTTTATCTGACAGTAAATATTCATCATTTTTACCTTTTACAGTTGGTAAAATATCATCTTCAATAAAACGCCTTCCCCAGTCAATTATTTCTTTATGCCCATAGTATTTTTCGGCAAGATTTGAATGCTCGCTCCATATATCTTCCCTGTAATACTCTCTTATGACCTGGTTAACTTGTGTGCTGTTTACTTTAGGTGCCTT
>JAAEMD010000128.1 GCA_024225875.1 bacterium | reverse complement strand
TTAATAATTGGTCTGATGTTGATTTTGCTAATGAATGGATACCATGGATCAATTATGATAAAAGAAGCAAAGAGTCATTGAATATTAGATATAAAGCTTATAAAACACTTTCTATTGAAGAAATATATCCAAAAAAATAAGATTTCTTTCAAAAAAGTGTCAACTGATAAATGAAAAATGCCTTTTTATTTTAAAAAATTATAATTTAACCCTTCTTTCGCACTTTACTTCTAATTACCTGACTGTCAGTAGTGCTTTTTTATAGGCACTACACGAGTCTCTGGGATATTTTTTTAAACGTAAATTTTTGTTTTTTTCAAATTAGTATAATCAATATTTAATTTATCATATATTTCTACATGTATTTGTTCTGGTATTCCAGGTTTTCTGACATTAATTACTGTTCCTTTTACCGTAGGTGCAATAATAGTAGAATAACAATGTGATGACATAACTCTTTTTATACTGCTCCACCACACATTCATGCCTTTCTGATGAAGTGTAAATTCAATAGCATGAAGTAAATGATAAGCAAGAATTGAGATAAAAATATGTCCATCTACTCGTTCTTCTAAATGATGCGGATTTGGTCGTAAAGCTAAATCTGTTTTTAAATTTCTAAAAGCTTTTTCTACTTTTGTAAGCATTACATAAGTTTTCCACATTTGGCTATCTGTAAGATCTTTTCTGTTTGTTTTTAACACATAATTACCCTCTAATTTATCTCTTTTTGATGCTTTCTCTTTTTTAATATTCCATCTCAAAGAAGGTTCTATTACTGTTGTTTTTATATATTTAAATTCTTCCGGATATTTTTGTTTTAATCCTTTCATATCCTTTGCTAGAGATAAATAAGTCATTTTATAAGTTAGAGCTTTTTTCTTCCTATCTAAAAGCATTTTTTTTACTCGTTTTGATATTTTATTTTCATCTTCGGGTAAAGTATATGTATATTTAAATGGATTATATTCAATATCATAATAATGAGCTACTTTTTTGTGTCGTTCTCGGATACGTCCTATTGTTGAATGTACATCTTTGGGAGAATTAATACCACCGGTAGATATGCGTTTTTGTAATTTTAAAAGATCGTCTTCAAAACGAAGTTCTCTATTATTACGCATAGATAATTCTTTTTTTGCACGTCCCGAACTTTTACATAATAAATATGTTATATCATCTTGCTTTTCAATATGTATTTTTACTTCATTTTTTTTATCTTTTTTCAAACTTGTAAATTCGCCGGTTGCAAAAATATCTGCAAATTGCTTTTCTTCATTACCTTGTGAGGCAACAATATAATTCAAACTATAAGTATCTCTTATTAATTTGATATTATCATCATTAGCTATTCCTTTATCTATAACAACTGTCGCATTTTCTTGAAATTTAAATTCATCTTTAAAACTTTCCAAAACTGATGACAAAGATTTACCGTCACTCATTTTGCCTTCAAAAGTAAAATGCCGACGAACAAAACCCTCGCCATCTAGTATTAGTGCAACTACTATTTGTGGACAATCTGTTCGTTTTTCTTTTTGATTTTTACTGTATTGAACCTTCGGATTTCTCGCACTCTCGCCCTCGAAATATGAATTTGTTAAATCATATAAAACCAAAGTGTTTTCAAATCCGAAATATTTTTTTTCCGATTTATATAGTTCTATTTCAATTTCTTCTTTATGAGACAACAACTTATCGGATATCCTATAAAAACGGTCTTTTCCTACGCATTCTACTTCTGTTCCAAGCAGATCGGCTATAGCTGAAGTCTTAATCCAGGTTAAAATATTATTTTCATTATCGCCAGCTATTAGTCGGTTTAAAACAGACAATTGGGCTGTTAATAACTGATTCTTTTTAAATCCGCAATTTAATAGAATTTTATCAAAATTTAGGCGTTGCCAAAATACATGAGCGAGCAAACATGGTCCTAATTCACGAGTATATTTATGGTTTAAATCATCAACATAAACTTCTGCTGTTTCTTTTTCGGATTTAATATTTTTTCCCAAACTGTTTACATTTCTTAACGAAGACCATTTTCCTTCGCTTTGAATTTTGCGAACAATTGGCTCGGACATCTTTGTTATTTCAGAATCCTCCCAAACTGATTGAATACCAAGCAATTTCTCTTCTATTGATTTAGCAACTTTTTTACGAAATTTCTTAGGTATAACAACCTCACTACCAAGAGATACAATAATTCTCTGTTTTACTTTTGCTCCTATCCTATAATTTTCAACTAATTGAATTATAGGATTTTTAGATGTATTTGAGTATTTTTCTCTGAAAAACATAATATTATAATTTTTTTGACAATAATATTAATTGTTTTTTTAATCAACAAAATTTTTAACAATTTTTAACATTTGCCATAGGCACTACATTTGACATTGCAAATATTCAAGTATCTAAGTATTAGGGATTTAACATTTTTTAACATTCAAAGATGAAATCATATATTTCTAATTATAAGTATTTTATATTTTTTGGATTTTTTTGGATTTTTCAGAAGTGCGAAAGAGGGGTTATGTAAAAAGCAATATTGAATTCAGCATTATTTTTGCATTTAGTTGCTTTTGCATCAATATACATTAAAATTATACCGTTTTCATTTTTTATCTCAAAATCATACGGTTGATGTTTTTCATGTTGGAGATCATAATATCTTGCTTCTTGAAGGAGGAGACTGGAATGATACTTTGGATATGGCAAGAGAAAAAGGCGAATCTGTTTGTTTTCATAGCTTTTATTCAAACAACCTGAATACTTTAGCTAAAATATTAAAACAGCTTGAAAAAAATGGAATCAAAGAAATTGCACTTTTAAAAGAAATATTAATTCTATTAGATCATCTGCCAGACCAGAGTCATGTAAATTATAATTCTCCAGAAAGCAAACAAAACTGTTTAAATAAATATTTTGAAAAGGTAAAACAAAAAGTTTCAGGCAAAAAAATACTTGTTAAGATTAAAGATTTAATTAAAGACTTAGAAACTAAAGCTGAACATATAAGAAATCATATTCGGGAAAAAGAATGGATTAAAACCAAAGAAG
>JAAEMD010000127.1 GCA_024225875.1 bacterium | reverse complement strand
CTCTTGCAAAAAAAAGCATTCGGCTCAAACGTCTTAATGCTTCCAAAAATAGCGACTACCTAGCTAGGGTCATTGGAATTTAGATGCGATTGCCCTGCCTGTTATCTTTGTGCAAAAAAAGATTTCATATTATCTTCAAGAGATATTAGTTTTACAAACTTATGATCAAAAGCATTAATAATAATTATTATAGCTGTTCCAAAGTAAAATGTCCGACACTTAAAGTTTTCAAATGACTTCGTTTATGTACGCCAGTACACTGCACTTCCCCATTTAAACGGACAGTTCAATTTGTACCAGCTATAACAGCCAGAAATAAGTTTAAATTTCAGTTATTTACTGTAATAATAGTTTACTATGAACAATAAAATCATTCTACAAAGTAATGTCTCCTGTTTTCAAACATATAAGGCTAAGCTGTCAAATATGTCCTGGAACAGGGGGATTGCAAATTTTTTTCTGGCAGACATCCCTTTTTCTTACAGTACCGGTCATGTTCTGGCATCCAGAATAGTAGATATTATTTATAATATTGATCAGTTCCAGGGAGCCTCTAAAAATAAGAGGATATATGAGTTTGGAGCTGGATTAGCTATGCTGTCAAAACATATTTTAGATATCCTGAAGAAGGATCATCCTGAGCTTTATAAACAAACAGCCTGCCATATATCCGATCAATCTTTACCTGTTATTTCCCAGATCCAGAAATTCAACACTCATAAAGATCATCAAAAGAATATATTTTTCAGTTTAATGGATGCAGCAAACCCTGAATTTAATACCGGTAAAGAACCAGGGATAGTTATTTTATCTTATCTACTTGATTCTTTTAAGACCAGGTTAATTGAAATTGAGAATGGAAAACTTTACGAAATAAGGTATGATGAGTTCTTTTTAAAGAACAGTAAAATATTAGATATGTCACATTTTCCTCCAAAAATATTTGATCTACAGGAAGTAAAAAAACTGTTAGAGTCTGGTAGTAACCACCTGATGAATAATATCTACCGAATTTCCAGGGAACTCAGGGAAGAAGAGGTAAGGGTTCCGGTTGATGATGTAAAAAATTTTGAAGACGGTGAAAAAGAAGAGCTTCTGGATTTTACAGCTACATTAAATATAAATGGCAGATGTAGAATTAACTATAGTTATCAGGCCGGAAAGACCTTATCACTAATTATAGGCAAACTTTTAAAAGAGTCTATAATTCTGATACATGATCTGGGAATAACCAGGCCATTATTAAGTAATAACAACA
Source organism: bacterium (assembly GCA_024225875.1). Lineage (GTDB taxonomy): Bacteria > Margulisbacteria > Marinamargulisbacteria > JAAEMD01 > JAAEMD01 > JAAEMD01. The sequence goes on along the minus strand of JAAEMD010000127.1, from coordinate 5,921 downwards.
GTAAAATGTATACCCCTCTTGTTAAATTCAAATCTGTAATCTGCTATCCCGTATTTTTCCCGTATCTTCACTATATTGCCAGAAAGGCTGATATAAGCAGTTTTTTAACTTCCAATAAACCAGGAGAAAATCAGGTTTGCATTTTTTATAAAGGGGAACATGTCAACAAAATGAAAAACCTGTTTAGAAAACTTTTTATCAATAAAGATCATAATAGAATCTCAAATAAGATTCATGAAATAAGACAGAATAAAAAAGATTACCTGAGAAAAGATAAGGATTTAGAGAGTTTTTTACCTGACTTATCGGAGTATGATCGAAAAAGCTATTTTCTTTTAGTTAACTTAACAAATCTATTTTATGAAGAAAAAATGTATGCTCTGGCCCTGGATTATGCCAGGAAATCATTAGAGTGTTACAGGCCGGTAGCTATACCCAGTTATATGTTAATGGGTAAAATATATATAAAACTTGGTAACCTGGATAAAGCAGAGCGCTGTTTTATAAAAATACTGGATATTTGTGATAGCTATCCTGATGCATATAATGAGCTTGGCCTTATTTATTTTGATAATAAAGATTATGAACGGTTTATAGAGGTTGCAAAAAAATATTTAAAATACTGCACCATAGATAATATATGGGACCATTTAATTGTTATGTCTATTTTTTATCTTACCCTGGAAAAAAACAGGGAGTGTGAAAAAATTGTGGACTGGGTACTCGACTTAGCAAAATCTCATCCTGTAATGGTACCCTTTACAGTCCAGTTAAGGATAAAGGATATAAAAAACAGGTTTTTTACTAAAAGTATAAAGTAGGTGTATTTAAAATAAGATCCTGAAAAACAAATATAATATTTTCCATTAATTACTGATAGTCAGGCTCTGCCATAGTCATCTTCCAGACGAACTATATCATCCTCACCAAAACAGGAGCCTCTTTGTATTTCAATAAAAACCATATCGGAATCTGCTTTATTTTCCATCCTGTGAGCTGTATCCTTCGGTATATGAATAACATCACCTTCATGATAATTTTTGATTTCACCATCAAGAGTTATAGTTCCGGTGCCTTTTACTATAGTCCAGAGTTCCTCCCTCCTTGAGTGTTTCTGATAACTTAAACGGTGCCCTGATTTTACAATAATCTTTTTTACTTTACAGTAAGAGGCCTCAAATAATATTTCCCAGCTGCCCCATGGTCTATCATCATATAATAATTTACTCATTTAAATTTCTCCCTGGCATTAATAAATTGCATCAAGACTCATATAATCATTATAATATAAGGTAATGATTAATAATAAAAAAAAGTTGCCGAAGTCTAAAGACTGGAAAGGGGTTATAGGCAGTCCAAAATAAAAAGCCCGACAAACCATAAACAATCACCCAGGACTTATTACCAAAGAACTCTTTGACGAATGTCAGCGGGTACGCAAAGGACGACGAAAAACAAGCTATAAGCGCACCCAGAATGTTTTTGGTAAGCCAGAATCATCCTAAACGGCCAGGTCAGATTATGCCACAAAATATGCGGTTATATCACTGCAAAACATGTTAAACAGATTAAACTCTAATCATTGAATAACAAAATTGCAGTAACTGAGAAATCCAGTAACAATAAACTAATCAGATGTTTTATTCACATAGTCCAGCCAGTAAGAATGGTCTTTACATTCGCCTCTCACTATTTCAAAAAACTTATCCTGGATCTTTTTGGTAATTTCGCCTCTTTTACCAGTTCCGATAATCCGGCCATCAACTTCTCTTATGGGAGTTATCTCTGCAGCTGTACCTGTAAAAAACAATTCATCCGCAAGGAAAAGCTCGTCTCTGGTTAAACTCTTATGCTGCACTGAATAACCAAGGTATTCTGCTATTTTACAGGCAGTTTGACAGGTTATTCCTTCCAGTACTCCGTCAGAAGTGGGGGGGGTATAAATATTACCTTTTTTAATTACAAATATATTTTCACCAGGGCCCTCTGCAACTAATCCATTAGAATTAAGTAATATACCCTCATCAAAACCACAGTCCAGTGCCTCTTTCTTTGCCAGTACAGAGTTGATATAGTTCGAAGCACACTTAGCCAGTGGTGGCATACATCTACTGTCAATTCTTATCCAGGAACTCATCTTACATTTAACACCTTGAGCCAGACCTTCTTCACCCAGATAAGTACCCCATTCCCAGGCAGCTATCATAGCATCAACAGGGTTTAAACCAGGGTTCAGTCCCATTTCTCCGTAACCATAATAATAAATTGGACGAATATAACAGGCTCTCAAACCATTTTTAATTATTAACTCTTTTGTAGCAGCTATCATTTCATCTGCTGTATACGGAATGTTCATTTGATAAATCTTTGCAGAGTCAACCATTCGTTCATAATGCTCCTGCGCCCTGAAAATAGCAGACCCCTTCTTTGTCTCATACGCCCGAACACCTTCAAATACTGATGTTCCGTAATGCAGAGCATGCGTTAGAACATGAGTAGTTGCCTCTTCCCATGGTACAAATTCTCCATTTTTCCATATATATTTTGTAGCTTTCATATTATATACCTCCTGATAATTGTTAAGCCCTGTACCGTAATTCAGGTTCTTTTACTGCCTTTACTTCATCCAGTCTCCCAACTATTGTATTTTGCGGTGCATTAATAATTAATTGTGGATTATTCCTCATTTCTTCTTTAATTTTTATCATTGCATCAATAAAAGCATCAACAGACTCAATAGTTTCTGTTTCTGTAGGCTCTATCATAATTGCCTCTGTAACAATTAACGGAAAGTAAATTGTTGGAGGATGATACCCATAGTCAATTAACCTTTTTGCAACATCTAAGGCTCTTACTCCATACTCTTTTTTTTCTCTTTTTAAAGAAATCACAAATTCATGTTTACAGATACCTTCAGTAGCTATTTCATAATATTCAGATAGTCTGTGTTTCATATAGTTAGCAAGTACTACAGCATTTTCCGTAGCCGCTTTAAGACCGCGAGAACCCATAAACCTGATATAACTATACGCTCTAATCATCACATTCACATTACCATAAAAAGCATGCACCTTTCCTATGGAAGTCGGCACATTATTTACTATGCTATACCTGCCATTTTCAAAAATAGTCCGTGGTACAGGCAGAAATCCGGTTAACTTTGATATAACACCAACAGGCCCTGCTCCAGGCCCACCACCTCCATGCGGGGTTGAAAATGTCTTGTGTAGATTTATATGTGCAATATCAAAACCAGCATCAACAGGTTTTAAGTAACCCATTACCGCATTTGCATTTGCACCATCCCAGTACACTAACCCATCTACACTATGAACTAAATCCGTTATTTTTATAATATCTCTTTCAAAAACGCCCAGTGTATTGGGGTTTGTTAACATAAGGCCAGCAACATCATCAGATATTTTACTTTTTAAATCTTCCATATCAACTAACCCGTTTAATGATTTGACAGTTTTTATCTTCCAGCCAACACCTGTTACTGATGCAGGGTTTGTACCATGCGCTGAGTCAGCAACAAGAACTATATTTTTATGCACATTATTTTTACTCTTATGATATTCTTTCATTATCACTAAACCGACATATTCACCCTGTGCGCCAGCGCAGGGTTGCAAAGAAAACTCTGAAAACCCAAATATATTAGACAAGTATCTTTCCAGTTCGTATAAAATCTGTAAAATACCCTGAATATCCTCTTCATCCTGATATGGATGCAATTCCAGAAAACCATCCATAGAGGCAATATCTTCATTAACTTTAGGATTATATTTCATAGTACATGAGCCTAAAGGATAAAACCCATCATCAACACCATAGTTCATTTTTGACAGCCTGGTATAATGCCTGACAAGTTCAACCTCCGATACCTCAGGCAGCCCAGGTCTGGTGGTTCTTAATAAACCTGTGGCTTCAATATCATCAAGTGTAATCTGCGGAAGATAATCGGGCGGCAGGCTATAAGCTCTTTTACCTCGTTTAGAATAGTCAAAAATAAGTTTCCTGCTATCTTCAATTAATTTTTTCATAAAACAGCCTTTCAACCACTTATTACTTCTCGTAAAGATTTTACCAGATAGTCCAGTTCACATTGTGTTTTTTTCTCAGTGACTGTCACTAAAATAATATTATTAATACCTTTGTTAAAGCATGACATATCAATACCGGCAAGTATATTCTTCTTTTTTAGCCTCACCAGCATTTCTTTAGAAGCTAAGGGCACTAATAATAAAAACTCATTAAATGTAGGGTGATGATTAAGGATTTTGTATCCCTTGATTTTTTTTATCTCTCTTTTCAAATACTCCGTTTTCTTATAGCACATTTCAGCTACTCTTCTTAAGCCGGAACTTCCCATAGCAGACATATAAACAGTTGCTGCTAAAGCCATTAACCCCTGGTTAGAGCAAATGTTAGATAATGACTTCTCTCTTTTAATATGCTGCTCCCTGGTTTGAAAAGTCAGTACATAACCTGTATTCCCTTTTTTATCATTAGTCTGACCGGCAATTCGACCAGGCATAAGCCTTAAATATTTTTGTTTTGCAGAAATAAGACCTAACCCCGGTCCACCAAAAGAAGAAGATATACCCAGCGGCTGTCCCTCGGCTACAGCTATGTCAGCGCCAAGTTCTCCAGGACTCTTCAATAAAGAAAGCACTATCGGATTATACAAAAATATAGTTGCGACCCCTTTCTTCTTTGCTTCTGCCAGTACTTCAGAATAATTAATAATATTGCCAAAGAAATCAGGGCAGGGTAAGATCACGGCTGCAACCTCTTCATTTAAACGCTGATTAAACATTTTAATATCAAAATGATAAAAAACTTCAGATTTAAAAATTTCTACTTCTATATCCCTGGGTAAAAGACAGGTATGTAAAACATCAATATAACTAAAAGGTATATTATTGGGAACCAGGACCCTTTTTCTGCCTGTATCACTTACTGCTACTACACAGGCTTCAGCTAAAGCAGATGCGCCATCATACAGAGAAGCATTGGCAATATCCATACCGGTAAGCTCGCAAATCATACTTTGAAATTCAAATATAGCTCTCAATGTTCCCTGACTTATTTCCGGCTGATAAGGAGTATACGCAGTATAAAATTCTGATCTGGAAGTAATATGCCTGACCACAGATGGAATAAAATGGTCATAAGAGCCTCCTCCCAGAAAAGAAATATAATCGCTCTGTCCCTTATTCTTTTGTGCGATACTTTTTAAAGTTCTTTTTAAAGAAAGTTCGGAAAGTGGGGGAGGTAATGAAAAATCAATTTCTTTATTACAGGGGAAATCAGAAAAAAGTTCTGTAACATTATCATAACCTGTTTCTTTTAAAATATCCTGTATTTGTTCTTCTGTTAACGGTGAGTACAACATTATAAGTTATCAAGATACTGTTGATATTCTTCACTTGTCAGTAAATCATCAACTTCTTTCTGGTCTACCATTTTAACTTTAATGATCCAGCCATTATTATAAGGAGATTCATTGATCTGGCCCGGATTGTCAACAAGCTCGTTATTTACTTCAACAACCTCTCCGCTAACCGGCAAATACAAGCTGGAAACAGTCTTTACTGACTCAACAGAGCCGAACTCTTCCATTTGCTCAAATGTATAGCCAGTGTCCGGAAGCTCTACGAACACAATTTCTCCCAGCTCTTCATTAGCATGTGCTGTAATTCCTATAGTAGCTATATCACCCTCAACAAGCACCCACTCATGTTCTTGTGTGTACCTTAACTCCACTGGATACATGTAAAACCTCCATAATATATTTTTATTAAAATATTTAAACCACTAATTATATAGCTTTTTATTAAGCATGTTAATTGATTTTTTCATAAAAATCTTTGGCAAATTTTAAAATAAGATGTAATATTTTATTCTTATGAAAT
>JAAEMD010000126.1 GCA_024225875.1 bacterium | reverse complement strand
TCGCTGTTGATGTTTATCGATAGGATTGGGATCTGAGTTTCTAAACTAGTAGTCATATATAGTATCCTTATTGTTAAAGGTTTCGATCAAATTACAAAGCACAAATAATGGAAAACATATCAAGATCAAAACCCTGCCGGATCTGAAATAAAATGCTTTTATTTTAAACCAAAAAAAGAATGGTCAAGTCTGCTTTTGACTTTTGCATAAGTCCAAGTAGGATGCGTTTTTATGTTTAGATTACAATAATATCATAATTTTAAGAATAGTTAAAATTGAACGAAATCGTAGGGTGTCGTTCTTGGTTTTCAGAACGCACCGGTCACAAAGGTATTTGAAATAAGGACATACAGGAAATCAAAACCAATAAATTTAAGATATATCGAAGTTTTGAAGTTATCAAAGAGTTGATGCAATCCTGTGAGGATGCGTTGGAAGGGCGTTAACGCATCCTGTCATAGCATTGTCAATCCCTTTTTTTATGTTATTATATTTATTTTTCAGGGCCTGTTTTCCGCACTTCTCCTATTGAGATCATAATAATGATCTGATTAAAATATCTAATATTTAATCAAGAAGTGCTCTATTATTATTGTTAAAGTCTCCAGAGAAAATTAAGAAGTGTAATTCTAACCTGTCACATCGGATGTCCATTTCTAAAATGTCATCAAATCAGCTTCATTGGAAATTTTATTCCAACTCAATCTCTCTTATTGCTCCTCAAGAGTACGTATGGGTATTTCTTTTACCTTTATGGGCGTCGGAGGTAGCATTTATAAAGCTTAACAATAATATTTACATAAATTTTTCTGTTCTCCTTTCAATTTTGAACAGAGGCCTCAACACTACGCGAGGACATCAAAATGCCAAAGGATGCGTCGGAGGTCCTCTGTTTAATTGACTTGCAGTTTTCTTATATCAAATAACTTCTCACTATCAAACTCACAACCTCTTGCAACATGCCACATGGAAAGAACTAATTTCCTCATTATTGCAATCAGAGCTTTCATCTTCACTCCACCATCACGGACTATTTTCTTGTGATACCATGCCTTTACAACTTCATCTTTTTGGATAAGTCTTAGTACCGCAAAATAGATCCATTGCCGTGCTTTATTAGATCCTCTCTTAGTTATAGAAAGTCTGCCGTTGTATTTACCACTACTCTTTTCTTTTAAATTCAAACCTATGCTTTTCAAGTATTGCTTTGGAGCTTTATATTTAAGAGGGTCTCCAGCAGAAGAGACAACAACTGCTGCTGTAGCTTTACCTATAACCTTGCTTAAACTCTTTACTGATTCAATGTCCTCACTAAGATCTTCAACTTTTTTTTTAGCCTCGTATAATTCCTGTTGTATTATCCTTGTTCGTTTAACAAGATATACAAGCTCTTCCTCTTCGCACGGTGTCATTGGAACACCTAAAGTTTTATGAGATGATTCAAGGATAGCTATGATCTTTTCTTCCTTTAAATTACCTTTTCTATTCCTTAGCATTGAATAAGCAAATTCCTTGTTTTTAGTTATATTCAATGGAGATCCATAGGTTTTTATCAGTTCCAGGATAGAAACTCTGTCTATTCGAATTATATCCTGTAACTCAGGCCAATGCCTTGCTAAAAGAGATCCTAATCTATTTGTGTTCTGGTTAAACTGTTTCTTTAGCATGTCTAATGTATTAACAACTGCTGCAAGGTCTCGTTCATGCTTCTCTTTGAATGACCAAAGTTCACTTGCTCCATCCAGATGCAAACGTGCAATTATGTTTGCTGATTTTGCGTCGTGCAGACTGGGAACTCCATCATAAACCTCTTTTGCATCATGACTTCTTTTTGGACTTACTCTGTATACTTCTATCCCTGCATTTATAAACATATTACGTATTGGATCACCATAGGTCCCACTTGGTTCCATAGCAATAACCAATGATTTGGCAGGAAGTATAGAAACAAGCTCCAACAAATCTTCACTTTCCAGAGGATGTTTCCATTTAATAGTACTGATACTTTCTCTTTTATCTGTCATGATGTTACAGAAATAATCAGTTTTAGCCACATCGATTCCGATTACTATTTCTTTATCAAAGACCTGCTCAAATAAAAGTTCTTCATCTACTTTGTTGACATTAGTCGCTTTGTATGTTCTTTTTTTCATTAGGATGATCCCCTTTTTTAATTTGTGGAAGAAATTATAATATCTATAATTTTTAATTAAAAAAAGATCATCCTTTTTTTTTATTACTATAGCTGACTACCCTGCTCTGGAGTTTCTCTCTGGCAATGTTGCTTTCCCTCTCGGAGTTCACAGTTGATCATATAGCCTTCCCTGCCAATATAGCAGAATATAGGGTGAAAGCCATCGAAGTTTTTGTAAGTACGGCTAACTCCTTCTTTTTTGCTTTTGGAATTATCAAAAGGGGAATGTCTATATCAACAAGCAAATAAAATCGCTTATTAACTTTGATTGAGTTAAGAGAACTATTCTTTAAAAGCATAATACTTGCCTTCTCCATAGCAGTATTAACCTTATCTTTCTCTGGAATCATCCGCTCAAGATAGAGTCTTGCAGTCTCTTTTGCCGGAACATATCCTAAGCCTAAACTGTCACGGAAGAATATATTTTTTCTAAATAAATCTATTTCTTCGAATCTGGTTCGCCCTTGAATATACAGACCAATCATGGATTTGAGAACATCAGGATAACTTTGAGATGATAAGTTAATATCTGATCCAAATTCAATTTTTTCAAGAATTTTACCGGCAAGAGCAATTCCGCCTGTGCTGTTAAGTCTTTCTGTGGTAGTATTTATCCTATAATCCAAGCTTCACCTCTCTGGTGTTTATAAGTTTGTGGTGAACTATACTATACACCATAGGATTGAGCTTGGATTATTTATTTTTATACGGATTCAGGTGATAATTATTTTATAAACGTGATTTAAGAATTATAATTGAATACAATTTATCTTGTATTTCATGTTTAATCAATTATTATCAAAAATGATTTTAAATATTCAGAAGGAAAGGTTCTAATTTTGATCAACAAACTAATTTTACTGATTGCAATTTGCTTTTT
>JAAEMD010000125.1 GCA_024225875.1 bacterium | reverse complement strand
TTCTGGGAGCATATCTGCATGGCAGGTCAGCAGATTATGCTTATGAGAAATATGGATACGGACTTATTGCCTCGGATATTATTAATTATTTGCCTGGAACACTGCTGGATTTCCATTAGTGTTTGACAGGTATTTCTCTAGTTAATCTATTGTAAATTTCACTTGCTGAATAATTCTTTTGCCCTTATTCGGGACGGAGGTTAAAATAATACTGCTATGAACAATGATAAAGATAAAAAAACCGCTGATACGATAACCGCTGGTAAAATTATTATGCAGGAAGATACTTCTTTGGAGGATAAGGTAAAAATATTAAAGTGTTTTGACCCTGATATTGAAAAAAGAAAACTGAGTGGCGTTCAGCATATAAACCTGTTTCTTGAGCTGAGAAAGAACCTGTCAGTTTTTTTGCAGGAATTTTCCAGAGTAAGTTTTGGTAGAGACTTTGGATTTAAAGATTTTGAATTAGAAGATCTTTTTAGCTATTTTCTTGATGACAGCCGTTTTGATTTTAAGTTAAAGAAAGATAAGGGAGCTTCAATATTATATGCAGATATTCATGCAGTGTTGCGTAGAAATGTAATAAATAATATTAATCCTTTAATACGGATGCCCTTATTGAAAAGGAAGATGGAGTATTATCGTATTTTTTCAAAAATATTTAATGTTATGGTTGCCAGTAATCTTTTGGATTTCCGGGACACGGACTTCAATGAAGTGGACGATATTATTGATATTGGGATGGGACATTCAGTTTATTTGACTAAGATGAGGATGAAGGAGGGCGGTATAGCTGCTTTTGTTGTGAAAAGAGAGGAGCTGCCAGTTCAATCATTTTTTTGTCGTTTACTGGAGATATTACGCTGGCCTGCATTCAAATCATGGCATTTTATGGATGAAAAGGGTGAATGGGAAATAGCAGAGTATATAGGAGGCACTACTCTTTATGATGTTCTTTGCAAAGGAGAGATCAGCCATGGTCTGGAAGTGCAGTTAGCAAGGCATTCAGCGCTTGGAGATATCTTTGGTAGAGGAGACAGACATTTTGATAACTACCTGGTAAATGATGGCAGTGTTTTTCCAGTTGATATATCGTTTCTTTTCTGGGAAGGTAATGAAGAGTGGACAGGTAAGTATGTTGCAGGTGGTATGTATGAGTTTAACTGCCTTATTAAATATGCAGGTAATGAAAACTTATTTAACAGTAAAGTTGAGTTGTTTTTCAGTAATTATAAAGAGACTGTTTTTGAGTTGAAAAATAAAATAGATTTGATTGAAAGACTGATTATTAGTTTTTTTGGGGATCAGGACTCTGATACCAGAAGAAAAATAGATTTTGTTAAATACAGATTAGATTATGCTGATAAATATATTAATAACC
>JAAEMD010000124.1 GCA_024225875.1 bacterium | reverse complement strand
TGCGCTCTGGTTGTTTTAAGAGTCATATTATGAAATCCCCCTCTTATTGTGTGGTCGTCAATAGGAGTTCTTTCTCCATAAAGCCAGGGAGTAAAAATAAGCTTATCACTTCCAGGTGGTGCTTTTTCAGCAATTCTATTAAATGCACCATGGACGTCTTCAGGAATATTTTCAGAAGTCAATTCGTCATCGGGAAAGAAAATGTTGTTTCTAAGAAAATTAATTGCTTCTCCTGCAATTTCCTGTTCATTTGCAATAAGATATTTATCAGGAATTGCAGAAGGAAGGGATGCCATTTTATGAAAAACATCTGTCTTTTTAAAAGGAACATGACAAATAAGCCATGAAGATGTCCCGATATATAAGTGTCCTTCATAATTTTCAACTGCTCCTGATCCAATAGCTGCGGAATGAAGATCAGGTGTTCCCGTTATTACCAGAGTCTCTTTTGAAAGGCCAAGTTCTTCAGCAACTTCATTTTTAACAGTACCTGCAATATCAACTGCCCGTTTTAATTCAGGTAGTTTTTCTTTATCGATCCCTACCATTTTTATCAGAGAATCATCATACCTGATTTTGGATATATTTCTGTTATCTGTGAGCCAGTGTAGAGCGATTGAATCATAAGAGGCATAATACCTTCCGGTAAGTTTTAAATTAAGAAAATCTTTAGGCTCAAGGAATTTAAAGGTTTTATCATAAATATCAGGATACTCATTTTTAATATAAAGGATATGAGCGATGGAGTCTTTTCCTGAATGCCCAGGAATTCCACCTGTAAGAGAAAGCCATTTTCTAAGTTTTAAAATTGAATAACCCTCAATATTAATCAGACCACCAGTTATCTCCTTTATATATTTTG
>JAAEMD010000123.1 GCA_024225875.1 bacterium | reverse complement strand
AATGTATTGTATCTGTAAATCCTGAAATAGCATGCTTATATGAGATAGACTATGTTCAAATAGACCGTGATTTAAGACTTGGTATAAGCAAGGGTATAGAAAAGTGGCTTTGTAACTATATTTTATCACATAGAGCAACAGACAAAAATCCTCATAACGTGCATATAGAGAAGTTAGCAACACTCAGTAACTCTAATTACAAACAATTCAGAGATTTTCGTCGAATCATTAAAAAAAGTGAAACATCTCTTTCAAAAATTGTTAGCTTGTATAGCATAACAAAAAATGATGTTTTACAATTCGTTCGTAAAAAATAAATCGAATATTATTTTTTAATTTACTAACCAGAGAGAGCTAAATCTTAGCTCTCTTTTTTTTTGGTCAAATCGAAAAATAATTGAGGATATCAAACAAATAGTACCGTAATAACGGTCGCGTTTTGCCGTAATAACGGTCGCGTTTTGCCGTAATAACGGTCGCGTTTTGCCGTAATAACGGTCGCGTTTTGCCGTAATAACGGTCGCGCCCTATCAGTTATATGTTTTAAAACCGTTTTAAACCATCTATAACCATTTAAAACCGGTTTTAAAACCTAGGGAATTTTCCCGTAATCCATTCCCAGGTGTCAGAATATTTTCAAAACATAGTTAAAATCAATACAGGTTGATTGATATGAAATAAAATGAGAAAAAAGGTAGATTCTATTGCTTAAATACCAAAAAGCCTTAAAACGCAAATTTGGCTGCTTAAAAGTAGAGCTTCAAAAATTTAAAAAAATAGTTCATGTTACAAGCTAAAATCCGTGAAGTGGATACTGAACTTGTAGGATAGCATCTGGTAAGTATGATCGCTTTCGGAAGAGGCCTGGAAAGGAAAAATAATAAAACTTATATCTCAGTTCTTGAACGCATAGTAATTAGCACGTAGCTATTTGGCTTAAGAAGACTGTGAATGAAAATATAAGCAGCAGATAAAGACATGCTTTAGCTGACTGGTGATAGTGTAGTGGTAATAATAACTAAATTATAGCAAACGCAGCCTATTCCCATGAGCACTATCGTATCTAAAAATAATTACTT
>JAAEMD010000122.1 GCA_024225875.1 bacterium | reverse complement strand
TTTTCATAGCTACCTCCATAGGATCAACCATAGGTACCTTTGCCGGTTTACCATGGATTACAGCTTTACTAAAATAAAATATACCATTAAGCAATTAACTATTTTTTATTTAGAGGCAGACGAATAGTCATTGTAGTTCCTTTTCCAGGGGTACTATCTGCTGTAATATCACCATCATGCTCCTTGATAATCCTATAAATAAGGCTGAGACCCCGTCCTGTATCAGGAAAAAAAAGATCAAATATATTGGTCAACTTATCTTTTTCTATGCCACAGCCATTATCCGTGAAACTAATAAACAGGTTATCATTATCTATCCGGGTCACAACCTGGATACTACCCATGCTTGTTCCATACTGATACAAGTACGGGCAATACTCTGTAGTGATGTTTTTTATTTCTTTTTGTATCTGAGGTTTATACCGGTTGTTGATATACGTTACAGGTCGAGATTGATCTTTAGAACAAAAAAAATCAAATATATTTAATAATTCTTCTAATATTGCTTCTTTATTAATTTCAGCATTCGATCTATTATCTACTCTATCCAGGATAAAGTCTATATACGGAATGTTTTCATTTTTTAATGCAATCCAGATATTTTTTTTTCTCTCTTCCTTAATGTTGTGATAGTGCCCTCCTTTCTCTGGGAGTTTTGCAGTTAT
>JAAEMD010000121.1 GCA_024225875.1 bacterium | reverse complement strand
CAGAGCGCCGTTCTGGATTTTTGCAATAAATCCTCGCCGGAACATCGCGCTCTTATTAGACAATCTGTTGGTACAAAATTGCATTTATTGAAACCGATCTGAAGTTATCGTTTTTATTTCGGACTGGGTATAGAGTTATAAATTTTTTTAAAAACAAGGAAGTAATATGAAGAGAGTTATACAATTATTACTAATCGCGGCTTTAGCTATGTTAATCAGCTGTGCCCGGGCAGCAGACACGGATGATGAATCTTCATCCGATTCCAGTTCCAGAAGTGTTGATATCGAAATAGTATCTTTAGCTTCTTATATAGACTCCGATACATCAGACTATACCATTAACCTGGTCATAAAAAATAATGGATCTGATACCGCAAAAAATTTTACAAGTTCAGTTAAAGCTATAAAAGATAATGCTTTGACAGGTACGGCAGAAGTAGAGCTTTTTTTAACATCTGCTGATCTGGAAAAAGATAAGAATGTAGTTATAAAGGCTGTAGAATGTAGTTATAAAGGCTGTATTTCCTTCTGACGGTGTTGTTAATTCTCAAGATTCTTATGATAACCTGGAGATTACCTTCAGCTGGATTGAAGAAAAAAGCAGTACAGTACAATACAAGTCGACCTCTAATAGTAAAAGGTCAATCAAAAAATCTGAAACTTACATAGTAGAGAAAAATAATATACAGTTAATAGTTCACTGTACTTAGAGTATTAACTTAATGGTTTCATCGATCTGCAGACCTGTTTTCTTTATCATTCCCGCATTCAACTCAAGAACATAGTATGCGGCCTGATCAGGTATAATGAAATTTCTGTTCAGGGGAGGCGCATTCTCTTTTATGAAGACAATCTTGAAGTTTTTATCTATCCATATGATATCTAACGGTATAAAGGTGTTCTTCATCCAGAAAGGGGCTATTATTTCTTTGTTGAAAACAAAAATCATGCCTTCATCAGGAGGAAGGCTTTTTTGAAACATTAGTCCCTTCATCCTTTCAGCCATGGTATCTGCTACAGCAACTTTGAAAATGTAATCTTTATAAATTACCCTGCCTGGCAATTTATCCTGATTATTGTTCCGAGCGTAAATATAAGAGTGATTTAGAAGGATTAAAAAGTAGAGTATAACTAAAGAACAAAAAAAACCTGCGTATCCAAAATTTCTGGTTTGCAGGTCTTTATTACTGATCATTAACTTAATTATTTTGCAATAGTCTTATTAAAAGCTTTTGTTAACCTTGATTTATTTCTGGCCGCTGTTTTTTTATGGATAATACCTTTCGCTGCTGTTTTATCGATTATTTTTAGTGTTTCTTTGATAAGACTTTCAGTATTATCACTGTTCTCAGCTACAGCGGTATTAGCTTTCTTTAAAAATGTTTTTAACCTTGATTTATAGTTAACATTTCTTGCTTTATTTCTTTTGTTTCTGTCTATATCTTTTATTGCTGCTTTTTTATTCGCCATTATTTAATCCCTTTGTTCGATTGACATAAAATATTTTTTTCCGCTATTATATGTGAACGAAATTTTATATCATTAATTAAAAATATGTCAATATTAGATTGGTTCCCAAAAAAGAAAGCTGTATCAGCTTCAGGCAATAATAAACTCAGTATACCTAATGATCTATGGGTAAAATGTTTCTGTTGTAACAAAATAATATATTTAAAAGACCTTAATGATAATTTCAAGGTCTGTCTGAAATGTAACTATCATTTCCGATTAACTCCGGAAGAAAGGATAAGTTATATTTTTGATAAAAACTCTTATAACGAGACAAATCCCAATATCGAGTCTGTCAATTTCCTGGATTTTAAGGATACCAGAAACTATTCTGAAAGGCTTGCTTCAGCACAGAAGAAAACCAGTCACAAATCTGCAGTTATAACCGGAACAGCAAAAATAGATAAGCAGACAGTCAATACAGGTATTATGAACTTTGCTTTTCTTGGAGGATCAATGGGTTCTGTTGTCGGAGAAAAAATAACCTGTTTATTTGAAGATGCTGTCAAGAATAAGTATCCGGTTGTGATTTTTACATCATCCGGCGGAGCAAGAATGCAGGAAGGTATTATAAGTTTAATGCAAATGGCTAAAACCAGTGCTGCGATATCAAAATTATCCGAGGCCAGTGTGCCATATATTACTGTGCTTTGTGATCCGACAACCGGAGGTACTTCTGCCAGTTTTGCAATGCTGGGAGATATATTAATAGCAGAACCCGGTGCATTAATATCATTTGCCGGGCCAAGAGTGATAGAGCAGACAATACGGCAAAAGTTACCAGAAGGTTTTCAGCGTGCTGAATTTCTTTTGAAGCATGGGATGATAGATTGTGTAACACATAGAAAAGAGCTCAAAGCAACTTTAAGTAAAGTAATAACAATGTTAATCCCATATAATAAAAAAGTTAATAAACTGCAAAAAATATCCGGAAAAAACATAAAAAAGGACATATCTAAATGAAGGTTCTGGATTTTGAAAATAAGCTTTTAAGCCTGTATGATAAAATCAATCAGCTTAAAGCGCTGTCAGAAGAAGGGAGTATCGATCTTTCTAAAGAAATAGCCAGAATAGAGCAGCGTGCAGAACTTCTTAAAAAGAATATATATTCCAGATTAACACCACAGCAGATAATTCAGATTTCCAGACATCAGAACAGACCGGATAGTTTGTCACTGATAAACCTGATTTTTGATGATTTTGTGGAACTGCATGGTGATCGTTTATATGGAGATGACCGGGCTCTTATTGGAGGGCTGGCTCAAATTCAACAGGAACGAGTTGTAGTGATCGGCCATCAAAAAGGTCATGATACCAGGTCTAATATTGATCGAAATTTTGGGATGCCAAACCCGGAAGGATATAGAAAAGCACTTCGTTTAATGAAGCTTGCCGAAAAATTCAACCTGCCTGTTATTACTTTTATTGATACACCTGGAGCTTTTCCCGGTATAGAGGCTGAAGAACGTGGCCAGGCAGAAGCCATTGCCAGAAATCTTAAAGAAATGTCCGCTCTAAGTGTCCCGATTATTTCATTTATCATTGGCGAGGGTGGATCAGGGGGCGCTCTTGGTATTGGAGTTGCTAATAAGTTGTATATGCTGGAATATTCCATTTACTCTGTAATTACACCGGAAGGCTGTGCTTCTATTCTTTTTCGGGATGCTAAAAAATCTGATATTGCTGCCGAACTGCTAAAGATTACGGCCAAAGATATAACAGAGCTTAATGTTGCTGATGATATTGTTAAAGAACCACTTGGCGGAGCTCATCACAACTGGGAGGTTACAGCCTCGAATATAAAGTCCTTTATACTAAGTGATCTGCAAAAATATAAAAAGATAAAAAATAATAAAGTTATAATTGAGGAACGGTATAATAAGTTCCGTAACCTGGGCCAGTTCTCAAATTAGAAGGAGATTTTAGCAGGATAAGACCAGGCCAGCCTTGTTAACAAGTAAATCAATCTAACACAGGACACTAGTGAACACAGGATTTGAAAAAAATACAAAATATCAATGCAATTTTTCAAGAAACTAATCGAATATTTAGTATATTTAAATCATATTATTTCACTAGTGTCCGGTAAAAATTCAGAGCAAAGAAAGTTGCGTATGGCCTCTGATATTAGGTGATTCGTAAGAAGATAACCCAAGAAGATCAATTAAATGCTTTCTGAAAAACAGAGTTTCATTAATGATACGAGCTAGTT